>JBILUF010000015.1:0-13839 GCA_044371155.1 Bdellovibrionota bacterium | reverse complement strand
TCGCCACCTGCTACCGTGAGCAAAACGGGGTTGATACTCGTATTATCCGCATCTTTAACACCTATGGGCCGCGGATGTTGTTTGATGATGGTCGGGTGGTGTCGAACTTTATCGTGCAAGCTCTCAAAGGAGAGGACATCACCGTATACGGTAAGGGCTCGCAGACACGCTCGTTCTGTTATGTCGATGACCTGGTAGCTGGAATTGTGGGAGTTATGGAGAAAGAGGGGTTCGCCGGGCCGGTGAATCTGGGGAATCCACATGAGTTTACAATTCTTGAGCTTGCCAAGCAGGTGTTGGAGCTTACGGGCTCGAAATCAAAAATTGTCTACCGACCTCTGCCCCAAGACGACCCCACCAAGCGACAGCCGGATATCGGGGTGGCCGGTCGCGAGCTAGGATGGCAGCCCAAGATAGAGCTTCGAGAGGGACTTACTCGAACGATACATGATTTTGAACAAAGGCTCCGAGGTGCATAGCCTTTCGGGTAGTGAGTACGGATTGTGGATAGAAAACGGATCAGAAATTTTAGCATCATCGCCCATATCGATCATGGTAAGTCGACCCTTGCGGATAGAATTCTAGAAAAGACAGGAGCGCTGCAGGCTCGTGAGATGCAGTCGCAGTTCTTGGATTCTCTCGATCTTGAGCGTGAGCGCGGCATCACGATTAAAGCCCAGACCGTGCGCCTGTCCTATAAGGCGAAAGATGGCGAGACCTATCAGTTGCATCTTATTGATACACCCGGTCATGTCGACTTTCACTACGAGGTTTCTCGTAGCATGGCTGCGTGCGAAGGAGCCTTGTTGGTGGTGGATGCGTCGCAGGGAGTTGAGGCCCAGACCTTGGCCAACGTGTATGTGGCCCTCGAGAATAACCTCGAGATAGTTCCGGTATTAAACAAGATCGATCTGCCGAATGCGGACGCGGAGCGGGTCCGTCGCGAGATTGAAGAGGTTGTCGGAATTGATGCAAGTGACGCGATTCCAATCAGTGCCAAGACCGGAATCGGCATCGAAGAGGTGCTAGAAGCGGTGGTGCAAAAGATTCCTCCTCCGACCCGTGGGTCACCGGATGCACCACTTCGAGCCCTGGTGTACGATTCCTGGTTTGATCCGTACCAGGGTGTTGTGGTGCTTGTGCGTGTAATCGATGGGTCCATCAAGCCTGGCGATAAGGTGCGCTTTGTAAGCACAGGGGCCGAGTATGAGGTGTATAAGGTGGGTGTGTTTACTCCTCACCGTACGGAGCTTGAGGCCATCTATAGTGGGCAGGCTGGATTTGTCTCGGCCAATATTCGAAATCTCAGAGACGTAAAAATCGGTGATACGCTCGGGTTGGCGGGAAAAGCCGAGGTGGAGCCGCTGCCCGGATTCAAGGAGGTAAAGCCGGTCGTATTCGGAGGGTTGTTCCCGGTAGATGCTGACGACTACGCTAATCTAAAAGTCGCCCTTGAGAAGCTTAGTCTGAACGACTCCTCTTTTAGCTATGAGCCCGAGACCTCCGTGGCGCTGGGTTTTGGATTTCGCTGCGGATACCTTGGGCTCCTGCACATGGAGATCATCCAGGAGCGACTGGAGCGTGAGTTTAACCTTGCACTTATCACCACAGCCCCTTCGGTGGTGTATCGGCTAACACTCACCTCAGGCGAGGTGGTGATGGTTGATAATCCCGCCAAGTTCCCTGAGGTCGGTGAGATTCAGATTATTGAGGAGCCGATCGTTGCGGCTACTATTCACTGCCCGAAAGAGTTTGTAGGCGGTGTTTTGAAGCTTTGCGAAGATAAGCGCGGAGTGCAGCGCACTCTTACGATTCATAGCGAGAACCGTGCTCTCATCGTGTACGATCTGCCGCTCAGTGAGATCGTGCTTGATTTTCATGACCGTCTAAAGAGCCTCTCCAAGGGATATGCTTCCTTTGATTACGAGGTGCAAGGATATCAGGCTGCTGATCTGGTGAAGCTTGATATTAAGTTAAATGGTGAGCCTGTCGACGCGCTTGGCCTTATTGTCCACCGAGAAAATGCCTATTTTAGAGGGCGCGATCTGTGTGAAAAGCTTAAGGACCTCATCGACCGCCAGATGTTTGAGGTCGCCGTACAGGCCTCGATCGGCAGTCGAATTATTGCACGCTCAACGGTGAAGGCCCTACGCAAGAATGTCACCGCAAAATGCTACGGCGGTGACATCTCCCGAAAGCGCAAACTCCTCGAGAAGCAGAAAGAGGGTAAGAAGCGGATGAAGCAGGTGGGTAAAGTATCTATTCCGCAGGAAGCGTTTCTGGCTATTCTGAAGGTGGGCGAGTAGCAGCTATTGATGCGGCGCAGCTCGGTGGGGTGAACAATAATGGTGCCTTTCAAAGAGTTAGCGGAGCTGCCGAAGCGGATCTTTGCGGTGGGTGATATCCACGGGTGCCGAGATGAGGCCGCGGCGATGGTTGACTTTGTGATCAAGGATCGCGCCCTCGACCAGCAGGATCAGCTCATTTTTATCGGCGATTACATAGATCGGGGCCCTGATTCAAAGGGCGTAGTCGACCTGATGCTCAAGGTTAAACGTGAATTTCCTCGAACGATTTTCTTAAAGGGTAATCATGAGGATATGCTGCTGTCCTTTCTGGGGCTTGAGGGCACCGGGGGGCTGGGCTTTATCCCCAATGGTGGCGATACAACCTTGAGAAGTTACGGCATCGATGGAGCGATGGGGCCTGATGAGGTCTTTCGCAAGATCCCGCCGGTGCATATCGAGTTTTTTCGTACGCTGGATTCCTATGCGATAATTGCTGGATATGTGTTCGTTCATGCAGGGCTTAATCCGCTACGCGACTTACGTGATCAATCGTTTGAGGACCTCTATTGGATTCGAAACGAGTTCATCTACAACATCCATCGCTTTGATAAGACTGTGATTTTTGGCCATACGCCATTTTTAGACGTGCTTTTTCACCTGCCGTTTAAGATTGGGCTGGATACAGGGTTGGTGTACGAAAATAAGCTGAGCTGTATTGAGCTTAGTGCCGGGGAGGTATTCCAGATCGCGCGGGGCGGCAAGACCGTAACTGTTCGTTCCTTCAAGGAGGTTATGAAGGAGCAAGAGGGGATATAAGGCTTGCCAGTGAGCCACGCGGTCTTTTGATGCAATCAGATCAGGCCCCGTCACTACCACTGCGTGCTCTTCAATTGCAGCCTCAGACCTGCTACCGTGCGGGCCGTGGGAGGCGTCACCATGAGTAAACGCGTATTAGTCACAACCACTAGTTTTCTAGATTCCCCAGGGGCACATCTTGAGCGGTTGCGGGAGACCGGATTTGAAGTTGTATCCGCACGCGGGCCGTTTCGAGAGGATGACCTGCTGCGCGTGTTGGCGGAGTTCGGTGGATGTGACGGAGTCATCTGTGGAGAGGACCACTTTAGTGCGGCAGTATTGCGCGGGATGGCACCACGCACCAAAGTCATCAGTAAATACGGCGTGGGGCTGGACCGAATCGATCTAGAGGTGGCCCAGGAGGTGGGGATTCGAGTCACTAATACCCCAGGGGTAAATCATCACACGGTGACAGAGCATGCGATGGGGCTGTTGCTGAGCTTGGTGCGTAAGATTCCAGATGAGAATCAGGTGGTGCACCGGGGAGAGTGGCGGCGCTTCACCGGGCGTGAGTTGGTGGGGAAAAAGATCGGCGTGCTTGGTTTTGGTCGAGTAGGTCGTGAGGTCGCAAGCCGTGCGATGGCGTTTGGATTAGATGTTTTAGTGCATAATACATCATGGTCCCCCGTTCATGCTGCGCATGTAGAGGCGCTCCAGCAGGTGTATTCTCATCCGCTGTTTAGTGATTATCGTGGCTCAATTCGTCGCTGCACAGATGAGCAGGAGTTGTTAGGCGCCGTTGACTTTATCTCACTTCACATGAATCTTACGAAGCAGAATATGCAGTTTATGAACAGACGCCGCCTAGGGCTGTGTAAGCGCGGCGTCTGTATCGTGAATGTGAGTCGAGGTGCTCTTGTGGATGAGTACGCCCTGGCTAGTGCCTTGAAGTCGGGTCTGGTTGGCGGCTACGCTGCTGACGTGCTCGAAGTTGAGCCGATACAGCCGGAATGCCCCTTAAAGGGGCTGCATAACGTGATTTTGACCCCCCATATTGGAAGCCGAACCTATGAGAGTGTTATTCGGCAAGGCCTGGCAGCTGTAGAGAATCTAAAGTCTGCGCTGCTTGGTGATGGCTCAGGGAGTGCGGTGAGAGTCGGCGCTGCTGCCGTGCAGGAGTAGAGATTCATTGCTCGACAAGCTCCGCCAGCCTTCTTGTACTTGTATCTTATGAAGCTTGCTCTGCTCGCTATTTCGAGCTCTTTTTGCCAGCGAGCTTTTTGCTAGGCTGCGATGACAAGAATCGAAATGCAATAAACGACAGTGGCCAGATTGCGATAGCCACCACTACGGTGCGGAGAATTCGACTTAATCTCCCGCCGCGCGCGCGCGCGTATACGTACCCTAGTGAAGCCGCCCACAGTAGAAGGACTGCTATAGTTCCGAGTGCTAGCGCTGAACCCAGTAGTGCAAGGAGCGGTGCTACTCCGGGAGTGACTGGCGTTGAGCGATCTGGAAAAAAGGAGAGAAATCTTTGAATCTGATCGGAAGGTCTGCCCTGTGCTTGAAGTGCCGCAGCGAAGCTCTCTGGTGTTAATGTCTGGAGCAGTCCGCCGCGAGTGCCGCGTGATTCCACGTTGGCTACAAAGGAGAGAAGCTCAAGGGACCTTCCTTCGGGGGTATTTGGAGGGGCGGTGGAGAGCCGCAGTAGGCCATCCGGAGAGCCGTCGAGTGCTGCAATGCCGCGCAGAGCCTCTGGCGAGGCAGGCTCGCGGGCAATTGACAGGCCGAGCATGCGAGCTGCATTGAGGAACTGAAGCCCACGCTTTAAACGTGCTAGTCCACCAAGATCTTTTACATCTGCCGAATAGAACCTAAGGAGGACCTCGGCTTCGGCGCCTCGTAGGCCTTCGGGGTGAGAGGTGGTGAGCGTTGCAAATAAATCCGTTCGCACGGCGCGGAGTGCATAGCTTCCCTTTCCCAGGGAATCGTACACAGTTCTCAGTAGCGAATCTGCTTGGAACACTACCCCCACAACTTCGCCGGCTTCATTGATAGCCGGGCCGCCGCTGCTTCCGGAGGCGCCTTTCGTGCCGCTTAGGAACGAGATAGTCGTGAGATCCGAGATGGCGCCCTTGCTCTCAAAGCGTCCTGCACACTGTGGGAAGCCTATCGTCGTAACAGCCATGCCGACTGATATCGGGGTAGTTGAAAAGTTCAGAGAAAATGGGCTGCTTAGTCCAGAGGGTAACTCTAAGACGGCCAAATCAATCGATGGCAGGAGGATTCTGACATGCAGGTCGACACGTTCCTCTGCCAACGCGGACTCGAAGCGGCCGCCGCCCCTGTCCTGTTCGATTCGGATACCAGGGCAGGAGGCCCCTTTGCAAAGGAGTGTGGCGATATGGGCGTTAGTCATTATCGCGCTGCCCTTTTCGATGAAGAAGCCGCTTCCACAAGCATGATCAGATTCAGTCTTGCCCGATGATAGCCGCACTACCGCATCCGAGGGGGCGCGGGACTGCGCAGATGTATGAGTTGCGATGAGTGTTGCGGCCGCAAATCCAAGCACTCTCATAGCGGCGCGAATTGGTCTGCGCGGCAACGTCGCAGTTGGGGAGTTTGGCTGAAGGGGCAACATTGCTGACGTAGTTGAAGGGCCCATAATTACCCATTGTACGCGGGCTTTCTCGATCCCTCAACCGCCCAACTGCGGCCGATACACGCGGTAGTTGCCGATGGGAGGGTGATCCAGATGTAGTGCAGCGTTAGAGATCTTGAGCCTATGGCGCGTTTGGATCTGCCTAACATGCGGGATGTCGGGTTTAAAGGTTGAACTTCCCGTCTAGTCCTGAGTATAACGGTAAAGGGGCAGGGGTAGAGCCGCCTTGGCATGAGCAAGCCAAAACGCTTCTGGAGAGATAGCATGGAAAAGCCACGAGTAGGGATGATTGGTCTTGGGGTGATGGGAGCTAACCTTGCTCTGAACATCGAGAGCAAAGGATTTCCTTGCGCGGTTTTTAACCGTAGCTATGAGGTCACCGAGGAATTCATGAAACGGTGGTCGGATAAGAAATTTGTCGCAGGTAAGACCCTTGAAGCGTTCGTTGCAGCGATGGAGTCGCCCCGTCAGATTTTCATCATGGTGAAGGCCGGAGCAGCAGTCGATCAGGTGATCGATGGATTGATTCCGCTGCTCAATAAGGGGGACATTATCATCGATGGTGGCAACACCTTCTTTGAGGACACGCAGAGTCGCGAGAAGCGCTGCAATGAAGCCGGCATGAATTTTCTTGGTGTTGGAATCTCTGGAGGTGAGGAAGGTGCCCGACATGGACCTAGTCTGATGCCAGGTGGCCCGGTGAAGGCATGGGATATTATGAAGCCGATGCTCACCAAGATAGCGGCTCAGGCAGATGGCCCGTGCGTTACGTATATTGGACCAAACGGCGCGGGTCATTTCGTGAAGACTGTGCATAACGGAATCGAATACGCCGACATGCAGCTCATCGCGGAAGCCTACCACATGCTGCGTGAAACGTTGGGCTGTCGCCCCCCAGATTTTCAGAGCATCTTTGAGGAGTGGAACAAGGGAGTGCTCTCCTCCTTTCTCATAGAGATTACCTCGAAGGTGTTTAAAAAGCCTGATGAGGATGGGAAGAACTTCCTGGTAGATAAGATCCTTGATTGTGCGCGCCAGAAGGGCACTGGGAAATGGACGGCCCAAATTGCTCTTGATCTCGGTGTGCCAGTGCCGGCGCTGGTCGCAGCAGTGGATGCTCGTAATCTGAGTGCGCTCAAGTCTGAGCGTGTGGCTGCTAGCAAGGTGCTGAGTGCTCCCAATCCACAAGACTTTAATGGTGACCACAAGGCCTTCATAAGCCAGGTGCATGACGCACTATATTGCTCCAAGATCCTGTCGTACGCCCAGGGGATGGCCTTGCTTGCTGCTGCCTCAAATGCGCATACCTGGGATCTAAAGCTTAATGAGATAGCCGCAATTTGGCGCGGTGGGTGCATCATTCGAGCGAAGTTTCTAAATGATATTAAGCGCGCTTACGAGACCAATCCTCAACTGGCCAACCTATTACTTGATCCTCACTTGAAGGGTGAGATCGAGCGAACCTTGCCGAGCCTACGAAAGGTTGTGGCGATGGCTGCTGAGCGCGGGGTGCCGGTGTTGGCGTTTGGCGCATCGTTGGCGTATCTCGACAGTTATCGTACTGCTGACCTCCCTCAAAATCTCACCCAGGCGCAGCGTGACTTCTTTGGTGCGCATACCTACGAGAGGAAGGACCGAGAGGGCACCTTCCATACGGAGTGGGAAAGCTGAGGCTGCCGGGTTGGGGGCCCCCGTCGAAGGGTGACGGGTCTGCATCGTCAGGTGCTTTGAGATGCCTCGGAATTTGCTAGTGCATCCATGCACTTACTGCTTGGCTCTGGGCTTGGCCATGTGGAATTTGGGCTAACCTTGCTAATTTTTTTGGTTTTCTATATAACGATGGTCATCCTGAGCGTTTTCTTCCGCTCACAAGAGGCCCGTTCGGCGCCCCTTGAGTTTGCAGTCCTGGCTCTGATCTTTGTTCCGCTCTCACCTGAAGTGAAGGGCACGCTGAGGTCATGGCCGGGGAGGAAGACGGTAGGTGATACCAGATGGATACAAGTAAGTCAGTCATATGGGATTTAATCGAGCCGCTCGTGCGAGGGGCCGGGTTTGATCTGTTCGATATTGAGGTCCCGGGCGGCCGTAGTGGCGTCTTGCGAGTCTTTATCTGGAAGGGAAAAGGCGGCACCGTTGTGCTTGATGACTGCGCGTCTGTCAGTAAGCGCATTGAGGAGCTGACCCAGCTTGATGAGATGATCCCCGGTAGCTACGTTCTGGAGGTCTCGAGTCCAGGCATCAATCGCAAGCTCACTCGCCCTGAGCACTTTGCAGGGGCAGTTGGGGAACGGGTCAAGCTCGTTGTTGAGGAGCCCGGTGCTGAACGGTGCTCGATGAAAGGGGTAATACTCAGTTGTCGAGATGGACAGGTCGAGCTGCAAGATGAGGAGAGTAAGGGGCCGATGCAGGTTGCTATCTCTGCCATCAAACGGGCGCAGGTGGATTTTGAGTTTGGGCGTAGCTTGCCAGGTGGCTCAGAGGCTGTTGGTGAGTAGGCGCAGTACTTTTGATTGAAAGAGGCGTATGTCTTTTGAATTTGATCTAAATGCGGTCTTAAGCCAGATGGGGCGCGACAAGGGAATTGATCGCGCGGTGCTGATTGAGGCGATTGAGTCGGCGATGCTCTCTGCTGCTCGCAAACACTATGGGCATAACCTTAACCTAGAGACGCGCTTCAACGACGAGACTGGAGAGATAGAGGTGCTTGAGTTCAAGACCGTTGTAGAGCGGGTCGAGGACGAGGCAACTGAGATAACCGTTGCAGTGGCGCGAAAGGATTTTGATTCCGAGGCGATGGTTGGTGACGAGCTTGGGCGCAAGTTGGATACCAAGGTGCTCGGTCGTATCGCTGCGCAGACTGCCAAGCAGGTGATCATGCAGAAGGTGCGTGACGCTGAGCGCAATGTGATATTTGAGGAGTTTAAAAACAGTAAGGGTGACCTCATCAACGGTATCGTGCAGCGCTATGACCGCGGCGACCTGATCGTCAACCTAGGGCGCACCGAGGCGGTGCTGCCGAAGCGTGAGCAGATTCAGCGTGAGCGGTATCGCCAGGGCGACCGTCTGCGCTGCATGATATTAGATATCGACCGTTCTGCTCGTGGTCCGCAGATTATCTTGACCCGCAGTCATCCTGATTTCCTAAAGAAGCTTTTTGAGCTTGAGGTTCCCGAGATCGCCGAGAAGGTGGTTGAGGTTAAAGCCTGTGCTCGTGAGCCGGGGGAGCGGGCCAAGATTGCGGTATCCTCCTCTGATAGTGGTGTTGATCCAGTCGGCGCATGTGTCGGCATCAAAGGCTCGCGTGTGCAGGCCGTGGTGCAGGAGCTACGCGGGGAGCGGATCGATATCATCACATGGACCCCTGACGAGCCCTCGTTTGTGGCACGTGCTCTCTCGCCAGCTGAGGTGGTACGGGTGTTAGTGGATGAAGCCGATCACGGGATGGAGGTGATCGTGCCTGACGATCAGCTGTCGCTTGCGATCGGTCGTCGTGGTCAGAATGTTAAGCTGGCGAGCAAGCTTACTGGATGGCGGTTGGATGTGCGTAGCGTCTCAGTGGCAGAGGAGGAGTCGAAGCGAGCCCGTAAAGCGCTTGAGGCGATCCCAGGGATTGAATTTACCCAGGCAGAGATGCTGTTCCAAGCTGGATATCGCAAAGCGCGCGAGGTTGCCGATGCTACCGCCGAGGAGCTTGCGGAGATCGATACCTTTACTCCTGAGTCAGCAGAGATTGTGCTGCAGAAGGCCAAGGATTACGTCGCGCAGCTTGATGAGTCGGGTGAGCGCGAGGCATCTGAGGAGCCCGGAGCACTCTCGGATCTTGATCGGCTGGCGCTCAGCTCAGAACTCAAGGAGCTTTTGCTGGCGGGAGGTTTCAGCACGATTCAAGCGCTCGTTGGTGCATCAGCAGAGGATGTCTTGGGGATCGAGGGAATCGGAGAGCCTGAGTATGCGATGATCCGAGATGCTCTTGAGGGATTCTTGAAGAGTCCTCCAAGGATTATGGGCGGCCCTAGTCAGGGGGATCTGTCATAGTGACAGGGATGGGGCGGAAGCAGCGGCTGCGTCGGTGCATTATGTGTCGACGCAGCAGCCCAAAAGAGGATTTGCTTCGATTCGTGGCTGCGAGTGAAGGAATCGAATATGACACTGCGCATCGGCTCCCCGGCAGAGGCGCATATGTTCATAAAGGTTTGAGTTGCTGGGGGAAGATGCTTGAGCGCGCGCGGTGGGAGCATGCGTTTCGAGGTGCGGCGCGAATAACGCCGGAGGGGTTGCGGTTATTGCAGCAGCACACTCGTGGAGAGGTGCCGGAGTTCTCTGCGTAGGAATCCGTTCGACCACCTCAAGTGATTGGAACGAGGCGATTTTAGGAGTCTGAGGATGGAAACGAGAGCAGGTGCCTCAGGCAGGGTAGGACAAAAAGAGAGTATGTCGAAAATTAGGATTTACGAGTTAGCAAAAGAGCTGGGAGTTGAGAACAAAGTGGTTCTGTCGATGGTCGCGCGCCTCGGCATTACTGGGAAATCATCCCACTCAAGCTCGCTGGAAGCGGAAGAAGCTGATCAGATTCGCCGTGAGATAATCCGAAACGCGATTGGTGTTACCCCGGATTCCGAGGTGGTGACCAAGCGGGTAGATAAACAGTCTGGCGCCACCGGCACCTTCCTGGAGCGGCGCAAAGGAAATGTAATCCGCCGTCGGCGACAAGGGGAGGGCGAGGAAGGCGCCGAGGTCGGCAGTGAACGACTCGATACTGCCACTGAGGCCTCTTCGGATGTATCGGAGGGGTCGCTGGCACTAAAGCAGGAGGCGATTGCTCCTGCTGAGGAGCTCATATCGGAGGCTCCAGTCCAGATTCTGGCAGAGGAGGAAGTAATAGAGCCGCCGGTTGCTGCTGTAGAGGTAGCGCCTGCTGTCGAGGCGCCTGTAACTCCTGAGGTCGAGATAGTGGCCCCAACAGCACAGCCAACACCAGCACCTGAGACGGCGCCGGCTGCAGAGCCTGCTCCAGTGGTGGTCAAGAAGACTATCGGGCCCAGAGTGCTCGGTAAGATTGAGCTGGCTCCAAAGCGGCCTGAGAAGACTCCCGCCAAGAAGTCCCAAACCGTGGCAGAGGGATGGGTCGTGCGGCCAGTCGCCGTCGATGAGTCCGAGGAAGAAGAGGGTGGTGATAAGCGCAAGGATGCCAAGAAGCGGGGTCGTAAGCGCGAGGTAACCCGTCTTGACATGCTTGATTATGACGGACGGGAATCACGTAGAGGTGCTCGAGGTGGAAAGGGGTCGCGGCGTGAAGATCCGCGAGCTCAGCCTGAAGCCACCGCCATGAAGGCCTCGAAGCGTGTGGTTGAGATGGGGGAGAGCATCACAGTGGGTGAGCTCTCCAAGCAATTGAGTGTGAAAGCTGGCCAGGTGATCGCAAAGCTTATTGAGCTTGGCGTCATGGCTACTATCAATCAAGCAGTCGATAAAGATACTGCTGAGATTGTCGCTGGAGAGTTTGGGTTCACCGTGGCTTCAACTAGCTTTGATGAATCAACCATCCTGCAGTCGAACATCGTTGATGCACCCGAGACCCTTAAGCCTCGGCCCCCAATCGTTACCGTGATGGGCCATGTGGATCACGGCAAAACCTCCCTCTTGGACGCTATCCGCAAGTCCACTGTTGTTGAGGGTGAGGCAGGTGGCATCACGCAGCATATCGGTGCTTACAGCGTGCAGCTGGAAGGGGGCAAGTCAGTCACCTTCATCGATACACCGGGCCATGCGGCATTTACTGCGATGCGCGCTCGCGGCGCTCAGGTTACCGATATTGTGATTCTGGTGGTGGCTGCCGATGAAGGGCCGAAGCCGCAGACCGTTGAGGCACTAAATCACGCCAAGGCCGCGGGAGTCTCAATCGTTGTAGCTCTCAACAAGGTAGATAAGCCGGACGCTAATCCAGATCGGGTGAAGCAGCAGCTTGCTGAGCTTGGATTAAATCCCGAGGAATGGGGTGGAGATACGATGTATTTCCCCGTCTCAGCGATGAAAAAGATGGGTATTAAGGAACTCCTTGAGGGTCTGCTGCTCGTAGCAGAGGTCAAAGAGCTCAAGGCCAACCCAGATCGTAAGGCGCGTGGAACGATCATTGAGACTCGCCAGGATAAGGGGCGCGGCGTGGTGGCAACCATTTTGGTTCAGACCGGTACGCTTAGGATCGGAGATATCTTTGTCACCGGCGCGGAGTCTGGGCGGGTGCGTTCAATGCATGCTGACACCGGCGCTAAGCTTGAGGTGGCGGGGCCATCGGCTCCTGTTGAGGTCACTGGTCTCGATGGGATCCCAGGCGCAGGAGATGACTTCTTTGTAGTTGACTCAGAGGCAAAAGCCCGTGAGGTGGCCGCGGAGCGTCGTCACGTTCTGCTCGCCAAAGAGCGTGCCCTCGCCAGCGGTCCGATAAGTCTCGAGGAGTTCGCGCGTCGTGCAAACAACCTTGGCTCCTCAGAGCTGAATGTGATCTTAAAAGCCGATGTGCATGGCTCGGTAGAGGCTGTAAGCCAGTCGATCGAGAAGATGTCTACGTCAAAGATCAAGGTGCGAGTGCTGCACAGTGCTGTTGGCGCAATAAACGAGAGCGATGTCGCGCTTGCTAAGGCATCGAGAGCGATTGTGGTAGGGTTTAATGTGCGGGCAGAGCCACGCGCCGCTACCGAGGCCGAGGTTGCTGGTATAGAGCTTCGATTCTACCGGATCATTTACGAGCTTCTAGATGATGTAAAGAAGGCCATGGCTGGCTTGCTCGCGCCGATCAAACGCGAGAAGAATCTTGGTCGAGTGGAGGTACGCGAGACCTTTATGGTGCCAAAAATCGGAACGATCGCTGGGTGCTATATCACTGACGGTATGGTCAAGCGTTCCGCAATGGCGCGATTGGTGCGAGATGGCAAGGTCGTGCACGAAGGCAAGATGTCGAGCCTACGAAGATTCAAGGATGATGTGCGTGAAGTGCAATCCGGCTATGAGTGCGGAATCGGCCTTGAGAATTATAATGATGTGAAGGTCGGCGACGTGCTTGAGGTGTACGAAATCGAGGAGATCGCTGCCACCCTAGACGAATGAGGAAGGGTAAGCGTTTCCCCCGAGGTTCTTTTTGCGCCGAAGCGATGTGGTATGGCCGATAAGCGACGAGTATTCAAGGTAGCCGAGAAGATCAGGGCGTTGCTCGCCACGGAGCTGTATCGTCTCTCGGATCCCCGCATGGCTTTGGTCACCATTACCTCGGTAGTGGTGAGCCCAGATCTGCGACAAGCCAAGGTCTATTGGGCTGTCTCCGGCGGCGAGGAGCGTATTGAGGAGGTCGAGGAGCAACTTGAGCAGATTCGGCCTGGGCTGCGTAAAACTGTAGGAGCCGATCTCGGCACCCGCTTCGTTCCTGAGCTTAAGTTCTTCTATGATGACACCCTAGATACGGTGGAAGAGGTGGAGCGACTGTTTCAGAGAATCCGCGCCGATGATGAGCAGAGACGATCACAGAAGAAGCCAGATAGCGACGCCTAATTCAAAGGAGCAAGCGATGGGAGCAATGCACTCGTTGTCAGAGATTGCCCAGGAGATCTCCCGCCACGACTCAATTGTGGTGATAAGCCATTATAGTCCGGACCCAGATGCCTATGGCTCCAGCTGTGGGTTGACCCTAGCGCTGCAGTCGGCGGGCAAGCAGGTTGTCTGTGTTAATGAGGACGGAGCCTCTGAGCGCCTCGACTTTATTCCGGGTGTTCGGGCGGTGCAGTCAGAGTTTCCCGAAAACTTCTCAGAGCTGCTAATCGCTGTGGACTGTGGTGACGCGCGTCGAGTTGGCGACCGTCTGAGCGCTGGCGTAGGTAAATTCAAGAGAGTGATTAATATCGATCATCACTCCTCCAACGACCTGTTTGGTAGTTTCAATTTTGTTGATGCGCAGGCCAGTTCCACGGCGGAGCTCGTCCTGAAGCTGCTGGAGGAGATGAGAATTCCGATCTCTTCCGCGGTAGCCACCTGTCTGTTTGCGGGCCTGTCCGCCGATACCGGATCTTTTAAGCACTCGTCGACCACCGCCGAAGCATTTGCAGTCGC
>JBILUF010000266.1:0-4203 GCA_044371155.1 Bdellovibrionota bacterium | reverse complement strand
ATCGCGCTGCGCCTGCATGAGCTTAATCCGTTTCGTGCTTTGGTGCGCTGGAGCATCGCAGCGCTGCTTACGACAGCTATTCTCGTCATCGGCCTTTTCGTTGCGTCCTGGGGTATTCGCGGAGTGCTGCCGCTGCTAGCGGCAGATCTGGAGCGCGCTGGCTACTGGATGCAACAGGTGATCCAGCGGGTGGGGGTGGCAGCGGGGGTGGCTTTGTTTACCTGCGCCGTCCTTGGGATAGCAGGGGCTCAGATTCGATTTAGGCTGCGTCACCGCATGACCAAGGCCGAGCTGGAGCGTGAGCTCCGGGAAGGGGCCTAGTGCTATTGGTTGGGTTGGAATAGGGCTACGCGGATACTTTTCCGGATCGCTCTGGTGATGCTACGATAGACGGTAAAGATGAAACGCCCGACCTACTCACCGCCAGACCCGTTTTCGATGCTGCCGCTGCTGTCGATTCTTCCGAGCACAGGCAAGCTCGACCGCCTTGAGGGTCTCACTTCATCCTTTTTTGCGCGATTAGAGCATGTCATGGCGATTTCCCGCTCTGGGGGAGAGGTTGAGCCAGAAGTCGCTCGGCGTCTTGGTGCCGAGGAGGCGATGCTGCGGCAGGTATTGGATTGGCTCAAAGTGACTCCAGGGGAGGGGTAAGGATGAACACCCCGCGTAAGCGCACCGCGTCTGAGCTACTCCGTCGAAGCTACTCCGAGGAGGAGGTGGCTGCTGTATATGAATTGGGGCGGTTCTGTCTTGAGAACGGAGATCTGAGGAAAGCCGAGAGTATCTTTGTTGGTCTCACTGAAGTGGCGCCTGATTTCGCAGCGGCCTGGCTGGGGGTTGCGTATGTTCGGGTGCATGCCAAGGAATGGGATGCTGCCATAGCAGCATCACGTCAAGCGTTGCGGGTCAATCCGGGCTATGCAGAGGCATTACTCTTTTTGACAGCCTGCCTCTTGAGTGCTCAGGACTATAACTCGGCTGGAACCTACCTAGGGGAGTTCGGTGACCTGATTGAAAGTGGGCAGGTTGAGAATCCAATCGCGCTGCGCTTCTATAAAGCGCAGCTTGCGCGGTATCAGGCGCGAGCATCCTAAGAGATTAGACATGAAGATTCTTCTCATTAATCAGGACTGGTTCGCCGCGGAGTGGCGATCTCAGGGGCACGAGGTTGTGATCGCATCAGCCTCTCCGCCATCCTCCGGGCATGATATCCAGTTTGCGACTCCTCTGGTGTCTCTGGACTCCTTGCTGCAGCAATTTTCCCCTGATCGGATTGTTGTGCACGACAATAGCTCGCCTATTTGTGTGGTGGGCCTGGAGGATACTCAAATTCCCACCGTCTTTTACTCAGTGGATGCTCATCATCACTGCCACTACCATAAGTATTTGGCTGGCTCTTTTGATCTTACCTATGTCGCCCAGCGCGACTACTTGCCGGAGTTTGTCGCTCACGGCGGCGCAGCGGAATGGTTGCCGCTTTGGGCCTCTCGTATAGTCGAAGCGAGTGCAGAGAAAAGATACGGGGCTGTCTTTGTTGGAACGATGGATCCTAGGTTGAATCCAGACAGAGTCAACTTTTTTAATGCACTCAAGGCAAAGGTCAATCTGACCCTTGAGCATGGCGAATATTGGAAGATCTTTCCGCATGCCGAGATCGTGATCAACCAAACAGTCAAAGGGGACCTAAATTTCAGAGTTTTTGAGGCGATGATGTGCGGAGCGATGCTCCTCACAGAGAGCTCTGGCAACGGCTTGGAGGATATCTTTACGGTAGGTGAGCATCTTGTGACCTATCAGAAGGGCAATGTCGATGAGGCTGCCGCTCGTATCAACGAGTATCTCGCGGACCTGCCCCGTTGCCGTGCCATTGCAGCGCGAGGGCGGGCTGAGATCGTAGCAAAACATCTGCCCGTTCATCGGGCCGCAACCGTGATGGAGCGGCTTGAGACGCTCACTAAGCGACGGTCTAATCTTCATTACTTTGGGATGGCGAGTAATTATGCGACGATCGCTGTTGTGTATGAGCGGTTGGCGGTAGCGATTTCAGCATCGGCCCAGGTGCAAGCGATGCGATGTGCTGAGCTTGGACTTAAGGCGCGTGAGCGGATGACCTATGAGTTAAGCTGTCACATCGTCTATGCCGCAACCTGTTCCGATCGATACCTTGGGAACCGGATGGGAGCTGATCTGATTCGTCGCTTAATGCAGGCCTATCCAGAGGAGCTGCTGTTTCGATTCGCTGCGATTCGCGACCATTTAAATTTTGGTGAGCAAGCTGAGGCGACTGAGCTTGCGACGGTGTTTTCTAATATAAGTTGTGAGGACGCTTTTGCTACTGCCGAGAGGCTCTTAAGCCAGTTATTGTCTCAGCGCACTCGCTAAATCTAGCCCCATTCGAAATTTGCGCCAACTCGGAGCGGGGCTGGCCCACCGCGGAAGTGTCGCGCTATGGCGATAAGTCACGAGGTGTTACTTCTTCTTGCCCTCGGCGTCTTTTGCCCCCTCCTTGCCATCCTCAGGAATGAGCCCCGCATCGATCGCCATTCTAACAGCCTCAGTAACATGACGCTTGCGAGAGTCGCTGAGCCCAGTTTGGCCGAAAAGCCGATCGGCCTCCTCCTGCACCATCTTAAAGAGCTGCTCTCGCTCCTCTAAAGACATAGTACGGGTAGGGCGTCGGCGCCCAATCGCACCAGCACTGCCAGCGCCGCCCACTGCAGAAGCGGCCTGCACCCCCGCTACCTCACCGACCTCAGAGACTGACTCAGTCTCGGCTACCTGCTTGGCAATATCAGTTGGCTTGACCGCCGAGGACTTAATGCCACTGATTTTGCCGTCGCCTGATCCTTTACCCATAGTTCATTCCACGCCCCTTACGGAGTCGCTCCTCTCAAAAGCTGGCTAAACGGAGCCTTTTGGCCCTCACGTTTAACTTTTAGACTTATGGTTTTAAGGCCCGGGCGGACTTTTGGCACCTGAGAGACCTTACCTCGCGATATCGATTTGTGTAGGAATGTAAGCAGCGCTTTGTGCTCACGAATAATGTTAAGCTCATCAGTGCCCCAGTCATCGGCAACGCCGCGCATTGACAGCCCCTCCCAATACACTCTCCACAAAAGTAGCTGATGCACCAGGTCAAGGTTGGCCATTACCTCAACGGTCCGTTTTGTATCCATCGCCTCCTCTGCGCTCTTCTCGGAGCCATCCATGCGCGCAGCGATGATGTTGGCGCCCATGAGGAGGTTTCTAATCGAACCGCGGAGATCATCTTCCCCACCCTCTTCAAAGATCGGTAGTTCGCCAGAGCGTAGCTCTGGGAAAACGTTTAACAGTTCCGCGCTGATCTCACGAGCGCGTCCGTCAGCTTGGGTGCCGGCCATACCACGCTGCCAGCTGTGGGTTTTGCGCGCAGCATCGCTAGAGGCTTCGTGGATGCGCTTTCGTGCATATGCACGAAAGGGTACGCCGCGGCTGGGATCAAAGCGCCGAACACAGAAAAGCAGCGCCTCCATAGCAGCACCGTCGAGCCCATCAAGCTGCCAGTCCATGTTCCATGCGCGTGCAACGGAGCGTGCGATACTCTCGGCCCAGCCGTGGTTTTGATGCACGAGTGATTCGATCTCTTCTTCAGACAGGACTGGGGAATGAGTCACAGGGGCCTTCAGGATTCAAGCTAAAAGGGGCTCTATTAGTTATACGCCGTATCGAGATACCCACCCAAGATGATTTCGCAGCTCAAGGGGGATAGGTATTTGATTCGGCAAACAGGGCGGGGGATTGCGCTAATTATGGCCTGTTATGGCAATCCTAGGCTCCCCCGTATCACGCTCGTTGGCCAGTAAAATCATATAGTTACAACAATCTATAAAATCTCTGAAGCGAATCACAGAACTCTTCAGATGGGTGTGTGTAATCCGCGGGCACGTGACTCGATGAGGGGTGACGGAGTTTAGCGAAGACGGCAGTACGGCAAATAAGGGAACGCAACATGGCGACAAATTTGAAGGTTAAGGTTGGTAGCCGAGCACGTATCCAGGCTCGAGTAGCTCGCAACAAGAAAAGTGCCGCTGTGGTGCGGCTATTCCCCGCCTCCAAGAAAAAGGTAGAGGTACTCTCACAGGAGCAGCGCGCCGAATTGGTAGTGAATCACCGAGAGCAGGCCCGCAAGCTGGCTCGCAGCATTTTGCGTAAATGGCGCTCACG
>JBILUF010000014.1:0-13856 GCA_044371155.1 Bdellovibrionota bacterium | reverse complement strand
TGGCAATATGGGTCCCGTTGCTCATGGCTATCCCAACTGATGCGCGCGCCAGAGAGGGTGCGTCATTAATTCCATCTCCAACAAATACAGCCGGGCCGCGGGCTAGCACCTGCTCTACTATTGTGACCTTCTGCTCTGGGGTCTGTTCTGCGTATACCTCGGCAATGCCAAGTTTATTGGCTATCGCCTGACACTTCGCGTTGCTATCTCCGCTCACTATAAGGGGGGTAAGTCCCATTTTTACCAGACTGGTTACGGTGTTTGGCGCATCGTTCTTTAGCTGATCGGAGATATGAATGCGGGCAATGACCTGGCCGTTGCGACTCAGGGCGATGTAATCATTCGGCAGGGTGTCGCCTGCACGGGAGGCACCGTTGGGGCGTCCGAGGGTATAGGTATCACCAGCAGAGGTGGTGCCAACCATGCCGAATCCACGGCGCTCCTCAACCGTGGTGAATACGAATGGTTGAGTGCTGGAAAGCTCCCGTACAAGACAGCGTGCAATCGGATGAGAGGAGTGAAGCTCAAGCCCATGAATTATCGCGCGGGCCTCTGCCTCGCTGATGCCGGTGACCTCGATTGAGTCCAGGGTAAAATCACCGGTAGTAAGGGTTCCGGTCTTATCAAAGATAACAAACTGCACCCCAGCAAGGCGCTGCAGCGCACTACCGCCACGAATGAGAATCCCGCTACGCGCTCCGCGGCCGATCCCGACCATGACCGCCATAGGGGTAGCAAGACCCATGGCGCAGGGGCAGGCGATCACCAGTACCGCTACGGCCCGCAGCAGAGCATCTCGAGTGGATACGTCACTCAGGAGTGTCCAGCCACTGAAAGTTATAACGGCAATAGCCAGCACTACCGGGGTAAAATACGCACTGACAATATCACCAAACCGCTGGATCGGGGGTTTATCTCCTTGCGCCTCCCGAACCATCCGAATAATTCCTGAGAGCACCGTTCCTTCGCCGATTGCTCGCGCTCGCAAAAGTGCTGTGCCGGAGTGAACGGTGGCACCACCTATGACCTGCTCGCCTTGACCTCGCGCAACCGGAAGGCTTTCGCCAGTGAGTAAGGCCTCATTCACGAGGAGCTCCCCTGACTCCACTACGGCGTCAGTTGGAACCTGATCCCCTGAATTAACTCTGAGTAGATCGCCCACGGCAATCTGCTCGGCTGAAATGTCAGAGGTCTCCTCGTGGCCGTTCCTTAAAATTACACGCTTTGCGCGAGTGGGATGGGCCCGTGATAGCTCCTCGATCGCAGCACCAGCTTTATGACTAGAGCGAGCTTCAAGAAAATTCCCCACAAACACCAGCGCAATAATCGCTGCGGCACTTTCAAAGAAAAGGTATTGCGAACCTAACTGCAAGAAGAGTCCAGCGAGACTGTAGCCATAGGAGGCAACCACGCCAAGAACGATCAAGACATCCATGTTGGGGAGTCCGCTGCGTAGTGAGCCCCAGGCGCTGCGGCCAAAATGGGAGAGTCCAATTGCTACCACGGGGGTTGTTAGCGCAAGCTGCACCCAGCCTGAATGAAGCCAGCTCCAGGGAATAAACATGTGCAATATGAGCGGCAGGGTGAGGGTAACTGAGATAACAAGCTTAAGCGTCAGCGCCCGATCGTGCGAGGACTGCTGAGCGACTGCTCGCGGAGAGGCCTCGCTACGTTGTGACGCCACATACCCCAATCGGTTGATTTCACCGATGACCCGCTCCGAAGAATGCTCCCCGGATGGGGTGAAGTAAGCCGCTCTTGTTGCATAGTTCACGTTGATATCGTTGAAGCCGGCACGTTTTAACGCATGTTCAATTCCAGCAGCGCAGCTAGCGCAGTCCATCCCCTCAATTAAGATCTCAGCGCGATTGGGGGAGGCGGGATGAACCATAGGATCTCTTTACTGGGGGGCAAAAACTTCGATTTAAGTGTAGCATGGGCGGGTATGAGCGCAAACCTAACACCTCCAACTGCAACTAGGTTGTGGAATCGCTTCCCCGACAATCTTCGGATCGGATTTTTGCTGCTTAGTGTGATCGTTGTCGCAAGGCTCCCGATTGATGGGAGTCTGTGGCTTGATGAGGCTCTTACAGCTTGGATCACCAGGGATAGCTTGGAAGATACATCGGCTCGAGCGGTGGCATTTCAAGGGCAGTCCCCCTTGTATTTCATCATGGTGTGGTGCTTACAGGCGCTATTCGGCTCATCCGAGTCGGTGCTACGGGCACTTTCCCTTGCTGCCACTGTGGGATCCCTTCGGATCCTTTTTGTGCTCGGTCGTCGCTTGAGTGGGGAGTCGTTAGGCTGGTTAGGCTGTATAGTTTTACTGAGTCTTGATCCAGTCCAGGTTGCAGCGGTGAGCGCGCGACCGTATGCCTTAGCTCTGTTCTTCTCGCTAACATCCGTATGGGCATTGTTTCGTTGGGAGGAAGACGGAAGATATAGGTACTCCGCGCTGTATCTGGTTTGTTTTCTCACCAGTGTTTATCTCCAGTATCTCTTTGTATGCATGCTGGCTGTGCATGTTGTGCATCTACTGCTCTTTTTTCGTACGCAAAAAGTTAAGTTGTCCTCCCTAATCAGTGAGCTTTGTCTGGTAGCAGCCACCCTTGCCCCGGCATATCTGCATATGCAAGCGCTATCACAGCGGCGTGAACTTTTACACTTTGTGCCGCTGCCCACCTGGGGCTCTTTGATTGAAGCGTTTTTTCCGCCCGAGGTATTGATTCCAGCCTTTCTAGCGTTAATCCTCTCGTATGTAGTGGCTGTCCACCGTGGTGTTAGTTGGGACGGACTGCGTCGCAGGAATATAGTATGGCTGGTCTTTTGGGCTGTTTTCCCGCCGCTACTTTTCTTTGTGCTTTCCTCAACTGTGGGGATATCAATCTTTCTTGAACGATATTTTCTCTTTTACACCCCGGCAATTGCGCTCCTCACAGCGGGTTGTCTCCTGATATGGAGCGATACACGCACACGCGCTATCTGCGTGGTAGGTTTGATAGCACTTCTTTGCATTCGGCAGATTGATCGCCGCTGGATGACGGAGGACTGGAGAGGTGCGGCGCGCATACTTACAGCAGGTAGTGGCGCAACGCCGATAGTTGTGTACCCCGGGCTGGCCGAGTCTCGTGATCTGCAGTGGCTGCAGGAGGAGGGGAAGCAGGAATACCTCCTATCGCCACTTCTCTATTATCATGTAAGAAATCCAGCCGCAGTTTTGCCCCCTCCCAACAAATACGATACCGAGCAGGGGAAGGTGTATGTAGATGAGGTGCTACAGAGGTTGGTGCATACTGAGAGGGGGGGATACTTTATCGGATTAGATCAGCTTACCCCGCATGGTGGCACAGTTGCGGAGTGGGTCCGACGATTTGATGCGATGGGATTTAAGACATCGGAGGTTGCGGTATCTCGTAACTCGTTGGTTCGAGTATTTGAGGTATCAAAAAGTAGTGAGCATATTGCGGCTGAGCCAGCCGCTAGTCAGCCCGCCTCCACAATCCTTTCCCTGTCGCCTTAGCTGTGCGCTCCGCTTGTTGTAGCTGGTTTGTATGGCTAATGTTCGGAGGATAGCTTCGAGCTGAGGCAAATCCTGACGCTACAATCAGCTCATTGACCATCGAGCCGTCAGGAAGAAATACATACCCCAAAAGCCTCCCGTATGAATCAGTGCGGCGCTGGTCAAAGGCAATCCGCACCTGTGTGCCAGGAGGAGCTATTGAACGGGTGAAATCAGTTGCTTTTTGTCCCAAGGCCATAAGTTCTAGCTCTGAGCGACGAGAGCTACGAGCGTCTCGGGTGAGCTTGTCATTCGGTCGTGCCTCAGGAGCATCGATACCGATAAGACGGACCCGCTGAGTTTGGGGGCCAATCCGCACCACGAGTGTATCGCCATCGATTGCGGACACTATGGTGCCAGTGGCTACGTCCTTCCAGGAGCCACCGGCGCTCGGTGAAGAGGGAGAAGTGGAATCCTTGTGGGAAAGAGCAAGGTATCCTAGCGCCGCAACAGTGAAGGCCAAGAGGAGTTTTTGTGCACTGCGCGCTAGTGACCGCCGCGCGGTGAGCCAGAGCTGTGGTCGGAGGTGAGGGGGGTACCGGGACATAGTGGCAGAGCTTCATTAACTCAATTCAGGCGCGACTGCTACAAGGCTGCGATCGTCGATAGCTCATGGGGTGTTCCTGATGTATACCGAGACTGCTCGGCTTTTTTGAATTATACCCTATCTCACGGTAGGAGGGTACCGGGGCGTGCTGCGATAGTGGCCCAAGGCTAGTCTGAGCGGTCCACGACAGGAGCTGTTGAGTGAGGAGGCGCTTTGCCTATGGGTTTAATAGTGGCGCTACTGAGCGCAGTGTTCGCTAGCTCTAAGGATACAGTTAGCAAAAAGCTTGCTGGTAGCGTCGACGGCACTGTCTCGGCCTTCGCCTCTTTTTTCTTTGCACTTCCCTTTTATCTGGTCGTGCTTGCCGTGTTGTATCTTCTGGGCGTTGAGACCTTTGCAGTTAAGGATGGGTTTTTCTTCTTTATAGTGCTTAGAGCCTTGAGTGACACATGTGCCGAGTGGCTTAAGATGCATGCTTTAGGTGAAGGCGATCTCTCGCTCATTACCTCATTCCTTGCGCTCTATCCGATTATCCTTCTCTTTGTCTCGCCACTTATCACTTCGGATCCGGTTTCGCCGATGGTTGTGTACTCAACGGCACTTACCGTGCTGGGGACTCTGATACTGCTGGTTAAACGCCCGAGTAATAGCCCGCGGTTGCCGGTGCGTGGAATTTTCCTTGCGCTTGGGGCGGCAATTTTTTTCAGTATCAACACCAGCCTTGATAGAATGGCTGCACAGACCGGCTCACCTGTGTTGTCTGGATTCTTAATGACTACGCTAGCAGGGATCTTTCTGTTTCCACCGATGCTTCGAAGCAGGAACTGGCGAGGACAGATCCAGAGCAACACCGCTCTTTTTGGATTGCGAGGATTTTTTGAGCTAGCCTTCATGGTGAGTAAACTCTACGCACTCACCGTGCTTTCAGCTCCATATGTTGTAGCGATCCAGCGAATCTCAGTGCTGTTCTCTATTATTAGTGGTCGAGTTCTCCTAAATGAGGGTGACTTCTGGAGACGTCTGCTTGCAGGATGCTGCATCGTAAGTGGAGTGGCATTGATACTCATCTGGGGCTGATCTTGCATCTCATATAGTTTTCCCCGCAACGAGGAGTTTGAGTGAATTGTCATATGCTGCTTGCCTTGGCTAAGGCCCAGTGGTTTAGGAGCAGAGAATAAACCGGGCTGAAGACCATCAGTAACTAGACGTCGTGAAAAACCTAAAAAAGGATGACTTTAGGGCACCGCAGGCTATTTGTTTGTTGCTTCCCTGCAGCGTCTGGGGGAAAATTGGCGGATTGGAATCGTGAGGGTTATATGGCGCATACAGGAAAGATCGTATTCTCATCGGGTTCGGCCGCTGATTTTGATATCTGGTCTTACGATCTGGGGTCGAAAAGGCTCGCGCAGCGTACAATTGGTGGAAATCTAAACGATTACCCGCGATGGTCCCCCGACGGCTCCAAGATCGCATACATATCTACGCAGCAGGATATGGTCTCGTCCTTGTGGGTGATGAATGCTGATGGCTCAGAGCCACGGCGCCTTACCACAGGAGTCCATTGCCAACACCCATCCTGGGCGCCGGATGGGGGATCAGTGCTTTTTGTCTCGAATGCGGGAAGCCGAACAGATCTAGAGATCTCCTCCATAACGCTAGCAGGTGGCCCAGTGCAGACTATCTTGCGAAGGGCCGGTGTTGAGAGTGAGCCATCGTGGTCGCCAGACGGGCGATTTATTCTTTTCGCAGCGGCTGAGTCCGTCGATGCCAATGGCATCGCTTCACGTAATACCGACATCTATGAACTCGAGGTGACCACGGGCAAGATAGCGCGACTTACGAATCACCCGACCAGAGACTTTTCTCCGCGATACTCCCCAGACGGCAGACAAATTGCCTTTATATCCCACCGCAACGCGAAGTCTGGTGAGCAGTATATTGCACTGACAACCCAGATCCAGTCTGCGATTAAGGCGGGGGATATGAGGTCAGTGAACCGTGCGATACGCGAGATTCAGGCATTAGATATGGATTCTGATATCTGGTTGATGGATCGGTGCGGCACCAATCAGAAGGCGCTGACCGATAATGATGACACCGAGCTAGGTGTATCATGGTCTCCGGATGGGCAGCATCTTGTATACACCTATATCCCCCACGGCCGAGCTCATGTTGGGCGGTTACGGGTAATCGAGATATCCTCAGGAGCAACCGAAGAGATCGAGTTTGATCGGACGCCGCTTGAAAGTGAGATCGGTGCAACCGCGGCCCTTAATAGCTCTTTCCTACAAAAGCTGCTTCCAGACTTTATCGAGGCTCGGATGGTAAGCCCATCATTTTGGGGCCAGGAGCGAAATCCTGATTGGTGCCGCTAGTGCACTTATCAGATAGCGGCAGCGCTGTAGGCGCACATTGGCAAGCAAGGCGAGCCTCGTGATATGTGCACATCAGCTAAGTGCAACGGATGGGGTGGTGAGCTCACTAGTCGCTTGCACTAGCGGTAGCAAACCGTCACTTAAAGATAAGCCGCACAATAGCTTGTAGCCCCGGTCGTGGGTTCACGCCCCGTAACTCACGCTCAATCCTCTCTGCATTTGCTTGCAGACGTGAGGCCAGCGCCTCTTCGGCTTTTGACCTTTCTCGAATACGCTCTAACTCTCCAATGTCAAGCCAATGGCCAAGGCATTGAGGACAGCGGTCAATTTCAAAATTAGTCTCAGCATCTAGTTTGACCCTGGCGAGAGCGCTGGGGTTGCAGCGAGGGCAGACTCGAGTCTTGGAGCGATCGATTACCACCGCTGCATTTTTTCTTACCCTCAGAAGCTCCGCGGGGAACTGTTCATCATGCTGGTCGCTTTTCTCAAGTTCATTTGCGTCAAACCAGATTCCCGAGCATCCATCACGGCAGATATCAACCTCAAAAGATGCTGCCTTGTAGGTAACAAGAGCCTGATTGCAGACCGGACATTGTAAACTCATGAACTATTTCTCCCACTGCTACTCAAAACTCTTCAGCTACTAATTGCTTGCTCCTTGGCCGGGTTGCACTGTACCGCCTTATTCTTTAACTCAATAAACTTTGTGCTCAGCGACTCAAGTTTGCTCGCCCACTCCTCATTGATCGGTTGTTGATTTACTGAGTGATGAAAGGTGAGAGCAATCATCGAAAGGAGTATTGGCTCAAGGATAGCCATCCGTGCAGTTTCGGCCAGCACTACTGCGATAAGCCAGGCGTTAGATGCCGCGGCACTCGGAAGGATTAGCCCGATTGCATACGCTGGGCCGAGACATAGTATGAAGATACATATCGTGAGAGCATACTGCACAAGAAGCGATAGTATCGCAGTTTTTAGAACGGGCTTGGCATTGGCTGCATAGTATACGAGGCCATCTGCGGCAGAGCGCCAGACATTCTCATCACCCCGTGCAAGGTTATAGCTCAGAATTGTCTCATCGATAAAAGTGGTCGAACGATGCACGATGAGCTGCACCAATCGCATCGCACCTTGCATCCCAGGGATCGGCAGTAAACTTGAGAACCAGCTGAGTGAGCGATTGAACGCTCTTACAACACCGGTGACGAGAGCGTCGACCGCGAAGAGGACATTGGTCTGGGCAAAATGCTTGATGACAGTTTCCTTGCCATACTGCACCTGATTGACTCCGGTAGGCAGCTCGCCGTGGGTGATGAGCCGAGTCAGCACGGCAACGTGGCCACATTTTAAGAGGTAGAACACATACTGCCTTACCCAGAGGAATATCCCAGCGGGGAAGAGCACAGAGATAACAAAAAAAATCAGCCTGCCGCTACCGTCGCCGCCTTTCCCCGAGAATAGGTAGGCCACGCCAGCGCACAGGATAAGCCAGATGATTGCGGCGAATAAAAAAGCCACCATCAATCCCAGCCGAAGTAGTACAAACGGCATGGTGCGCAGCACAAGTGTCACAGCTGGGCCGAACCCTGGGGCGCTAATTGCTAAGGGGTAGGAGTGCCGAATCGGCTGTGCCGGATGGGAATACAAGGTGAGCCTTTCAAATGTCTTCTCAGGATTTTATCGAGTTCTGTTTGATACTCGCAACCGCTTTTTCGCCTGCTTGTGGGGTGGTTAAAGGCAGCTGGCGTTGACAAATGCAACTAAGTTGCTTTAACCTCTTGTCGCTAATTAAGCCGTTTTAAAAGGGATAGGCGATGAATCGTTTGAAATTCGCTGCAGTACAGGGATTATTTTGTGTATCCGCTCTGCTTTGTCCTTCGGGGCAGCCTGTGGCGCTGGCTGAGGCTTCGGATCTCTCAGAGATCGCAAAGCAACTTAGGACCTTACAGCGACAGCTTTCCGAGCTTCAAGGGGTGGTCTCCAAGCAGCAGGACACCATCACTACTCTACGCTCTGAGAATCAGAGTCTTAAATCAACTACACAGCCCGCAGCAGCACCTACCAGTTCAGTGGCGAGCTCGCGTCCGACGCGCTTTAATCCTGATATTGGTGTGGTGGGAACGATAGTTGGTAAATCTACTCAGTCTCCTGCGGATGAAGAGGGTAACGATCGATTTAGTGTCCAAGAGATTGAGCTTATCTTAGGACACGATATCGATCCGTATTCGCGCTTTGATTCGATAATTACCTTCTCAGATTTTGAGGACCCTGGTATCGAGGAGGCCTTTGTGAGTTATTGGGGACTTCCCTATGACACTAAGCTTCGAATTGGTCGCTTTCGGCCCAAAGTAGGAATTCAATCAGCTTTACATCCCGAGCTGCTTGAAACGGTTGATGAGCCGCTCGTCATCCAGCGCTATCTGGGTGCTGAGGGATTGTTTAAAACTGGTGTCGAGCTTGGAAACTTCCTCCCCTTTGGTTGGGATAATCCAGCACATGAGTTGACTGTTGGCATGCTTGAGGGGGGCGTCGGTGAAGGTGGAGAGCTCTTGGGCGAATCCCGTCGAGTGCCAACTCTGTATGCGCGGCTTAGGAACGCCGCAGAGCTTTCTGATTTTGACCATCTGTCGGTTGGTGGGACCTATCTCAGGGGCTCTAGCGGCACAACGTATGGCGAGGGGGTAAATCTCTATATCGCGGATATCTCATACACTCGGCAGTTTGATTCGGTGCGGCGGCTAAAGCTTCAGTCTGAGTTTTTCCTTCAAGATCGCTTATCTAATGGAGCCTCGAGCGCTGAGGTAGAGCTAAAGGGTGCGGACGAAGATGATTCAGGGGAGCCCGGGTTGGTGGGCGAATTGAGGGATAATCCATACGGCATGTACGCCCTTGCTGAGTATCGCTTTGCGGAGCGGTTTGGCGTTGGTGGAAGGTTTGATTATGTGCAGCCGGTGGAGGTAGCAGGTGATGGCGGACGCTCCTTTGAGAGTGCGCATAACATGTTTGTGACCTTCTTCCAGAGCGAGTTCGCGCGGTGGCGCTTCCAATACCAGTACGCAAATCTCGCCGATGGAGGACACGATAATCGCTTCTTCCTCCAGGGGACATTCGCGATTGGGGTGCATAAACATTCCTTGCAGTAATTGGCGTAATCGGATGAGTTCGGGGAATTGTATGGGTCACAAGGCAGTACGCGGCACCCTAGTGCTGCTAGGGGTAGTGCTCGCAGCAGTAACGCTGCCTGTCAGGGACAGTCACGCTGAATCGAGGATTCGGGTGGCAACAACTCTGCCGACATTCGCTGCCCTCGTTCGAGAGGTGGGCGGAGAGCGGGTAGAGGTATCCTCGGTAGCCTCCCCGCGCTTTAACCCCCATTTCATAGAGCCACGGCCCAGTGATGTTCTGCGTTTAAAGCGGGCTGACCTATTCGTTCATGGTGGGCTTGATCTAGAGGCTTGGCGTGACCCTTTACTCGATGCGGTAGCACGTGCTGAGTTTCGAGCCGGCGGTGATCGGCAACTGGATCTATCGGTGGGGGTGCCCCTACTGAATATTCCCACCACACAGCTCTCCCGTAGCCATGGTGATATTCATCTGCATGGAAATCCTCATTTTTGGACAGATCCGGAGATCGGTTTAATCCTGGTGAAAGTGATTGCGGCCAAGCTCGCAGAGGTTGCGCCGCAGTATGCAGAGGAATTTTCTGCCCGAGCAGCCTCTTTTATCGCACGGTTGTCAGGGGAGAACGCGCGATGGCGAGAAGCGACAAGGCGGTTTAGCGGCCAAAAGCTGGTAGCGTATCATGATGAATGGTCCTATCTGATGCGGTTCTTGGGGTTAAAGATAGAGCGATTCGTGGAGCCGAAGCCAGGTATTCCACCAACGCCCCAAAGCCTTGAAGCCCTCAAGGATTATATTCGGTCCGAAAAGGTGCGAGTCATCGTGCAGTCGAGTTATTTCCCCACCGATGCTGCGAAGGCTGTTGCTTCCACCAATGGGGCGAAGGTGCTGGTGCTATGCCAAAGCGTAGGAGAGCTTCCAGGGTGTGATGATTATCTGAGTATGACGCGCAATAACATCGAGGCGATTCTTGGTGCATTAGAGGGCTAGACGTGCTCTACGTAGCTTCGTTACGCTCCCAGGAATGGGGTTCATATCGAGCGCGCTCCGCATGCTGGTCAGGGATGCATCAGTGCTCCCATTATTACTAGCGATGGTTTGATCGCCATAACACTAAATGTTCCTTTATCTGCCTGAGAGGGGCAACGCATGGATGGGTTTCTAGAGATTATGACCAAGCCATTTCTGGCGTGTGTAATCCTCACCGGGATTCATGCTTACCTCGGTCTCCATGTATTAGAGCGAGGGGTAATTTTTGTTGATCTCGCTTTAGCACAGACTGCTGCCCTTGGTGCTGCGGTGGGGTTCTTGGTGGGGTATGAACTACACTCCACGGGGAGCTATGTCCTATCCCTCGCCTTCGCATTAGCAGCTGCCGCAATGTTTGCTGCTACCCGTTTTAGGAAGCCTATCGTACCGCAGGAGGCGCTCATTGGGATTGTGTATGCGGTAGCAGGGGCGGCGTTAATCCTGGTTCTGAGTCGTGCCCCAGAGGGAGGTGAGGAGCTCAAGGCGCTGATGGTTGGACATCTTCTATTTCTGGACTGGCCTGAGATTGTAAAGCTATTTGGGATGTACTCCCTCATCGGGCTGATTCATTGGTTATTTCGCAGAGAGTTCCTCTTGATTTCGCGTGATCCAGAAGCAGCATTCGCTGAGGGATATCGGGTGCGGCTGTGGGATTTTCTATTTTACGCGACATTTGGGTTTGTCGTGACAAGCTCAGTAGATATCGCTGGAGTAATCTTGGTGTTCTCTTTCCTCGTTGTGCCTGCGGTGTGTGGGATGCTTCTGGCTGAAACAGTAAGTGGCCGGCTTATTGTGGGCTGGAGTGTGAGCCTCATAACTAGTGGGGTCGGGATTATGTTGTCGTATCATCTGGACCTCCCCACGGGAGCAACGGTGGTGTGCGTTTTTGGGCTTGCAGCGGTTGTCTCAGGAGTGATGCGTGTCCTGCGGAGGGGGTTGGCCTAAAGTGTCGAGTTCTTGACTCGAAATTTTGCAAAGTCTCAGACCCGACCTATCGCATGCCAAGGTTAGCCTGTAAGTGCAATAGTCGGGGTAATAAGCGCAAGGATCCAATTGCAAATTCCGCAGCCTCGCGCAGGAATTTTGAGCCTACAGTTTGTGTGGGTGCTACGGGTCCTACATCACCTGTAGGCGATGAGGAAGCAGGCCAGGGATGGCCAGTTTCCGAAAATTTTTCCCGGCCAGCGCCGTGAGCTTTGTGAAAAATACGGCCTAAGCGAATAGCTCACTCACGCATGAAAATGCCGGTAAACTCGCCGCTGCAATTTGGCTGACCCCGACAGCTAAGGACGGCAGTTCCAAGCACCGTGCCTTGAAACTGGGATGTATACGTTACCTTTAGCTTCCCAGTAAGCTTACAGCCCTGCCGTCGCTTAGAGATATCGCCCTCGAAGCCAGAGCTATCAGCTTTGAGGGTAGCAGAACCTAGGGTCGGAAGTGACACTTTGACTCGGTCTTTGTTCTGCACCACAGTGATACTCTCTGACACTGAGCTTGGTAGGGCTGAGCACTGTCCGGCAGTACGATTAAGTAACACCTTAAAGATCCCTGAGAGATAAGCAGGATAGGAGGCCCCCGGAGCGATAGGTTTGCCGCGAAAATTGGCCCTGCTAGCTTTGCCGGTTGTGGCCTTGACCCGTTTCAGGGCAGGGGAAAATGCGCTCCCTGATGCGTTCGCTGTTAGGACGTAACTTCCGGCTGCTAGACCGGTGCGTACAAAAACCCCATTTGCATCAGTAGTGACACGCCCTACACCAGAGATTTGAATGGATGCATTCAAGATAGGAGTACCCGTCGAGCCAAGAACTCTCCCACGGATAGTAGCTTTTTCCGTCACTCGACGAAGTGAAAAATTAAGATCTGTAATACTCGCTGAGCTGATAGTTACTACTTGATTGAATGGAGTCGAGATAAGATTAGACTGTAATACAGGAGTAATCGTGTAGGTTCCCGGACCTGAAATAGTGAGGGAGAAGGCCCCTGTCTTGTCAGCTCGAATTGGCTTCTGCTGCCCGGAGACATAGAGACGTGCATACCGCGCAGGAACACCATCTTTTGTTACCTTGCCCGATAGGGTTAGCGCCTCTGCCGTTAGAGCTGATAGCGATACCGCGATGCACGAGAGGGCAAGAAGTCTAATGATAAATGAAGCCATGCGGCTGTCTCCTTAATGTTGCCTAACGCGCTAGCGTTGTTATGGGTGCGGCGGTGAGCCCACTTTAACTGCTCTCATAACACTAAGCCTATTTTAGGGGTGCTGAGGAGGTAGTCAAATCAGACTATCAACACTCTTGGGGCCTCCCGCAGCCTTTGGGATAAGACATTGCCGGAATTGGCCGACTTAGCTCAACAGAATCGACAAACTCTACAGGGGGTATCATCTTGGAATATGGCATTTTTCCTGGTCGATTTTAGATTGGGGGGCCCTGTATCTAGCTGCTCCTTTGTGCAATCCTAGCCCATGCCTTGGGGCGGTTGTTTGGGTGGGTCGGTGTATCTATATCTAGTAGACGTAGCGCATGAAGATGAAAAGATGGCTTTCTCTCGCGTTGGTTGCTCTAGCCATCGGCGGATTCGTAGCTCATAAGAAGAAACTTTTTAAAACGAAAGATTTCCGTCCTCATCTCTGGTCGATAGGCATTCTGGAGGGGCCAGACCTCTTGCATATGGAGCAGGCTAAACAGCTGCGTCGTCCTGCGTTTACGGGTGCTGACATTCCTTCTCCTCCCACCGCGTTTGTGGCCGATCCGTTTCTGGTGAAAAACGGGGATGGATATCTGCTCTTTTTTGAGCTTATGAACAAGCTCAGTGGCCGCGGGGAGATAGGGGTAGCAGATAGCCCTGATGGAAAGAGCTGGAAGTACATGCAACAGGTGCTTGTAGAGCCGTTTCACCTCTCCTATCCATTCGTGTTTGAAGAGGGCGGCGAGCACTACATGATTCCAGAGTCTCGGGCGGCGCGGCAGGTGAGACTCTATAAAGCGACAAAGTACCCAATGGAGTGGAGGTTCGAGAAGGTGTTATTCGATGGGAATTACGCCGATCCATCGATTGTTAAGTACCAGAATCGGTGGTGGATATTCGCCGAGAAATCTCCGTACTCTCTTGCCATTTGGTATGCCGACTCCCTGCTAGGGGAGTGGATGGAGCACCGTCAGAGTCCCTTCTATTGGCGAGATAAGAGTAGGACCAGACCGGGGGGGCGGCCAGTTGTTGTTGATGGCAA
>JBILUF010000265.1:0-4243 GCA_044371155.1 Bdellovibrionota bacterium | reverse complement strand
TTAAAGCATTCCGGCACCGTGGGACAATACCACAATAGAGCGGTGATTCCACCGGGTCGAAATGCTATGCCGATTAGAGTGGGTGGGTCTATCAGTGAGGCTAGTTAGTCCGTTGGATTATTTTTCCTATCCGCTACTGATGACCCTAAAACAAGCCGCCCGCCCTTGAGGTTGTAAACCGTGTCCACGAGTTTAAGCTCCTGGTCATTATGTGTAACTAGAATCACTGTGCTGTCGGCTAGGAATCCGCGGAGCCCCGCGATAATGGTGTCTTTTGTGGAGCGGTCTAGTCCGTTGAAAGGCTCATCCAGTAGCACAACCGAGCCTGCGTGCAATAATCCACGGGCTAGCCGAATGCGCTGCTGCTGGCCTGATGAGAGGTTAAATCCGGGGTCTCCCACCCGCGCCTCGAGGTTATGAGTGAACTCATCGGCACATACCAGCTTCAGGATCGTATCGAGCTGTTCTGCCGCAATGGGTCGACCAAGCAGCAAGTTCTCGCGCAGCGTGAGAGCAAATAGTGGGTCAGAGTTGTTAATAAGGGTAAAATCATCTGGAGCAAACTGGATATCTTTTATGTCTCGACCATCACACAGATAACTTCCCTCGAAGGGGTAGAGGTTTAAAAGCATCTGAAGAATCGTTGTTTTGCCTGCGCCGCTAGGACCTACAATACCAATCTTCTCTCCTCGTTTGATGGTGAGGCTTGGCACCTCGATGGTTACCGCTTTGCCTGGCTCAGCGGAGGTGGGCTGCCAGCAGCTCCGCGCATCTGTTAAGGAGAGCTGCTGCCAATGGCCCAGAGAATGTGTGGTGGAGGGCGGGGAGTCATCCTCAATGGCACCAAGCTCCCTTCGGACAAGGGCACTGTCCTGGCGCTGTTGAACTAAGGCAACGTAGTACTCGATGAGATGGATTAAGATTCCACTTAAAGTATCGAATGCGTACTTGATCAGGACAAGGAACCCAAGCTGAAGTGTGCCAGTTGCGACCTGATACACTCCGATGGCAAGGGTGGTGATGTAGCCGGCATCGTAGAGGATCAGCTGTACCAGCCAGCGGCGCGCATGAAATTGCCGCACCGCGGCGAAGCGCTCCCACTTGCGATGAATAGAATCGGTGAAAACAGAGACGAAGAACGGCTCGATGCCAAGCCTGCGGATGGTGGGAAGCTGCAGTGTAAAACTACCGATGGCTGTGACGGCGTTGGTGTCCTCTGCGGTGTAACGCGCTGCCAGTGGGGAGAGTCTGGCTGAAATTGTAAGCGCCAGCGCCAGAAACAGCGCAAAGTAGATGACGTTCGCCCCTAAAATGAGGGGACTTTGAACGTACAGGATACTGACGGTGATAAGAAACTGGACGAGCTTTCGCGAGGAGCCCCAGAACCACTCCTCGATAAAGGCGCGCACATTGTTGATATAACGTCCGATCAGGGCCTGCAGCCTGGTTGGAGCGATATTCGAGAGTGCGCTGTAGCGGACGCCGAGCAAGGTACGCTGGAAGCGAAGCAGCAAGTGGTCGCTGTAAATCGTTGCGAATGCTTCGCCATATTTCCGGGTAAAATAGTCTAAAAGCTCTCGTCCTACGATACAGCCCACGAAGGCCGGAAGGTAAAACCAAAAGAGCCTCTCGGGGGTCAGTCCAACGGCGTGGTTGATAAGATCGCTCACCAGATAGACTGTGACAAAGCTTAAGGCTGCTCCACCAAAGCTCACCAAAGTCAGCAGTATAAAAGCGAGGCGAAAGCCCCCAATATGCCGAAAAAAGAAGGCAAATCCATAGGTGGGGAGGGTTTTAAGTGACTTAAGCGGAGTTGCCGCATGACTGGCTCGGAGCCACACGGGGGGAATGCTAGAGGCTGGAGGCGGGGAGTGGTTCAAGATTTTTACCTCTGTAGATCTAAGCGTACCGCGACCCTCTCTGGTTGGGGAGTTAGAAAAGTAATCTCTGAGCTGGTGGCGGGGTGGTGCCTGTGCCCCCTGGGGGACAAAAAACTCTTGGGAATGGCGGTCAATAGTGCTAGGGTACTTTAAGTTACTTAGACTTGTCTTCCGAAGAGACTCAAACGTTGACAGCGCAGAACAGCAGCTCACGTTCATCGAAAAACGCCCCTCCCCCGGTCGCCGCGGGTCCAGAGGCCGACCTCAATACTTTACTCTACATGCCGCTTAAAGAGCTGGTCCGTCTGGGCGGCGCAAAAAAAGGGGCCGAAGTCCTTGATTATGAGTACGAGGGCACCGATGTCAGGGATGAACGGGGCAGAGATCTCTCGGTTATTGTGTGGCGTAGGCCCGGCCAGGAGGTGATTGAGGGGCTTTCAATTACCCATATGAAACATGGTGCGGCCAAGGAGGTGTGGCAGTACTCTCCGGCAGCACATATTGATGCCGAGACGCGGAAGTTTATGCAGGATAAGCTTGCGACTGCATATGAGCTGCTCGCCGTTCAGGAGACATTTCATAAAGGAATAACCTTGCTGGATGGGGTGCGTTGTTTAGGTCGTATGCGTGAAGATCGATATCAGCCTAAGGAGCTTCACTTTAGGCTCTCCCCGGCTGCTTTGTCTAACCAGGAGCAGGCTGTAATAGAGCTCTCTGCTTGGCTTAAGTTCCGTGGGGTTAAGGTGGGAACCATAGAGGCAAGCCCGGGCAAAAAACTTCCCGATTTGGCTAATGAGATTCGCACCGGAGAAAGTGAGCTTAGCTATGAGGACGGCGAGGTTATAATTACAAGCAGGGTAGTGCTGATTGAGGCATTGCGTCGTAATGCAGGCGGGGAGCTACAGCGAATTGTAGAGACGCTGCAGCGTTTTGATAATGGGTTTGAGCAGGTGCGTCGCTCTTTTGGTGGGGTGCCAGGAGAGAAGCAGAAGCCGGGGGAGTCAGTAATCGACACCGTTTCCCGTGGGTTAAATGAAGAGCTCGGAGTGAAAAAAGTTCGGCAGATTAGTATTGGCGATCCGAGTCAGTACCTGGAGCAATCATCGTATCCGGGGCTACATCAGCGCACCTTTTACATCCCTGTGACTCTTACCCTCCACCCATCCGAGGTGAAAGACTCCTACCAAGAGCGCACCGCTCCCGTTGGCGGCATTGCTGGGAAGTGGACGTTACTTTCATGGGAGCGGGTGTTAGAGCCCTCCACGGCGGCATCGAGTTGCCCCGCATGAGTGTGGTGCACCCCAAGCGTTTTCCAAGCCGGTGGTCAGAGTGCCGTCACTCCCGCTTACTCCATATGAGCGTACGCTCGCTAAAATAGGTAAGAGGCTTTAGCCACTCGCGCACGGTATCAAATGGAATACTGCCCAAAAGTGCGGTGGCATCGGCTTGTAGTTCGGCGTCGCTCTTGGGAAGCCCTGCTACTATCAGTCGCACTGCTCGCTCGGCCGCCGCGTTGTTGCGTGACCAGAAATTTTTCTGAGTATGGCCTCCGATTGTAACAGGGGTAGCCCCTAACGCACGGGCTAGAAGCAAGCTGATAGTGGTTATAAACTGTGACGGGGGGGCATCAGGGCGTAGAAGCTGCGAAAAAGTTGCTATCTGTGTTGCAGGCTGTGAAAGAGTGGCGATCAAGCCCTGATACAGTACGGGAGCTAGCTCTTTTAGTAGCGCTTCAACTTTTTGGTAAGCAGCCTCTGTGCACTGCCTAACCGAGTTCGGATCGATCTTCAGAAGCGTACTCGCTGTGGGCAGGTCGAGTTCCTCCTGTAGGATAGCCGCTAAGTACTCTCTGGCGGTAAGCCGCTCCGGGATAGCGCGCAAGATAACTTGAAGTTCGGTGAATTGTACTGGGATCTTTGATCCCTCATCGGCATACAGGAGTAGTGAGCCTAAAAGAGCGCTAGAATACTCAGTGCTATCGGACTTCCATCGATGTATCGAGATGGTTTGAGTTGCCTGTGATTGCACAGGTGTTGAGTCTTGCGGAGGGGTGGGGGCGGAGGGTGTTGAGTGACCCTTGAGCGCTCGATCAAGAGCCTCCAGAAGGTGAGTCAGTTTCTGTGGGGTAAAGGAGCGCTTATCCAAAAGTGCGCGTGGCCTTAACTGGGAGAGCTGCTCGAAAGTCAGTGCCTCCTCAAATGGAGCACGGGCCCAGGATGAGTCCCAATAATCGCCGATGTGGTGGTGGGCCAAAGACTTGAGCATCGGGTTGGTACGGAGCTTTGCCAGTGCAGCCGTGAGTTTTAGCTCTGCTTCAACGCTATTTATGCCAAGTGATGATTGCACCCTGGGAGGGCGCGGAG
>JBILUF010000411.1:0-4250 GCA_044371155.1 Bdellovibrionota bacterium | reverse complement strand
TTCAGTTTCAGTCAGGCACGCAGTGGTGGCTATGGATAGATCTGCTAAATCTTCCGGCCTTACCTGAGCCACAGCTAGTAGTCACATTGCGCGTCCGTCACAGGTACAGCGGCGTGGCATATAATGTCTCGAAGGTTTTCCCGATCCGTTTTATTGACCCAATTGCCGAATTGGGCCAGTTGAAGTGGGGTAGTCAATGGGAAACGCAGACGAATCTCGATCCTCTCATCATCGGACAGGAGCAGGGCAGGCTATACTACTTCGGCAAGTTCCCGAACACCGCACGCTCGGCCACCTTCGCTATCATCGGATCGCGCGGTGATACGCTGAATTTTACACAGTCAACTTTCGGCGCAACGAAGTACACGATGATCGATACGGCGTACAAGAAGAAATGGCCGGGAGGGTGTACCCTACGTGGGCGCGTGTTTTACGATAATGGGCCAGCCGATGGATACGTGATCGAGAGAACCATCCCTGACTCCATTCCAGCACCAATGATTGACGCGAGCGCGGGTTTCGGCCCATTTCGACGTGGCGTTGACGCTCAAAACACCTTTGTGGCGAAAGGCCTGGGTCCTCTCTGCGACTCCATCCAATGGATTCTGCAATACGATACCGATGCGGGACAGTTGCGCACAATCGTAAACTCCAAGCGACCGTATGATAGATCTGCCGATACGGCTGTGTTTTCATACAACATGCGCGACATTGGTCAGAATGCAAAGCTTATTGTTCGGGCAAGTTTCGGACCCTTTGTGCCACCCTCACAGAGTGTTGTGCACCTTACTGTCGATCGCCCGCAACCAGTTTTTAGAAGTTCGTTTGCAACGCCACGATCGCCAGGTGCAACGTCGATTGACACAGTAGTGATAGATAGTCTTCCCCCTCGGATTCTTAACCTGACGATGATCCTCTCGGATCAGTCTGGTGCAGTGATTGCACAGACCACCGTAAAGAGAGAAGCTCCTACCTACATACGATCGGCAAAGTTGACGTTTAAGGCGAGTGATCTTCGCCTTGGCACATACGTCGTCAGAGTGCGAGCTCTTAACGATTTCAAGGATGATGCCCCAGACTTTTTCTTTGGGTTTGATGTCCGTGATACAAGCAAGTTCTTTCTCATTGCCGACTCGTGGGGGCCATTCACGCGCGGAGACTCGGCAACAATCAGCCCTGCCGTGACTGATGTCCGACCGTACAAGGGACTCGATGGGTGGGACAAGATCTACGGTCGATTCGTACTTGTCGATACGCTAAATCCTACTGTCCCTTTGCGTACATCTCCCGAGATTGATCTATCAGCGGTGAAGTCGCGAGACTCAGTGATTTATTGGCCTGACGATTCGTACGTCCATGGAAAGCCGATTGAAGGTCGCGCTCGAATACTCACGACCGATTTACCGATCACGGCGCAGGTGCGTTTCGAACGTGTAATCAACTATACCGGACGCCCCGTTTATGACAATCAGCTCGAGCATCGAGTTTTTATGGTCGCACCCCCTGGTGAGTTATCGACGTCGCCTCGGCTCGATTCGACCATTACGATTACGCGGAACACACCACTCACACTTCGACTTTCCAAGATTGTGCCAGAGGCAAAGGCCGTTCGTTTTCGGCTGTTTGGCACGAAGGATCCAGAGCCGGTTATAGAACGGCTTATTCAGCTGTCTCCCGGGCAGACATCTGCAAGTGTGACGGTGGATGCGGGAATTCTACCAGTGAATTCGAAACTTATCACCTCAGTTGCGACCTCGCTCGGCGAAGATTATGGAAGTGAACTACGCCGCACTGTTAACACAACGGTCGATACACTGGCGATGATAGCGGTTCCACCGATCGATACTCTCAGACTTGATTGGGATGTGGATCCAACGACGCGCCTGATAAAGGGCGTTGTGCGATTGCTACCAACGCTCAAGTTTTCCAAGATCCCTGCTCAAACGAGGACAATTGTTCTTTTGTCATACAGTGATGTAGGTGAGGTGCTCGACTCTCTTTCCATTGGGGTTCCGTACAGAAACAAGTACGATTCGACTCTCCACATTACAACACAGTTTCCATTTCGAACTTTCAATGTCGCCGCCCTCAAAATCAAGTATCTCTCCGATGGCGGCCCGATCGAGGGTGTTCAGTACACCAAGTCTATTGTGTCCCTCACACAGCCTATGGAGGCTGTTGTTCAGAAGATGGACGTCACAACGAAGCCCCCTTCAATCGACAAATCCGAGATTCGGCAGGGGTCGAACGATCTTGTAAGCCTCGCGCTACGCTGGCGTGTGAGAACATCGTCTTCAGAGAACAGTCTCGGATACGCATCAAGCTTGCAGGTTGATTCTGTTCGCATGACGATTCGTGATTGCGCTGGAAATCTGATTGATGAACAGTTGGTGCGCCCGATACCGCCGGGCACAAATAGTGGAACCGTTATTGACACACTTTACTCCGTGCGGCGACTGCCATTGTCAACTGATCGGGTAGAGTACCGGATGTACTCAAAGAGTATGACCCTACCGGTTGATGGACTGACCTTCTCAACAGCCTTCACGTTACGGACAAACCCCGTTCTCTCCATTCCGTTGGGAACCTCGTATCCATCCTACCGCGTGCGTGATACTGTGGCCGGGACACTGATTCAACGGACGTACATTACAAACGTGGATGGGATTACGTCCATCGACTCGACAGCGATTGTCGATCGTAGCAATATGCGGGTTCATGTGTTTCCCCAGCTCCGTGCCGTGAATGACACTATGTGGCTACCGGAATTCGATTTTACCCGATTGAATCCAGACCAAGGGCCATATCGTGTCATCGGGCTAGTGCGCACACGCACATGTTTACAGGACAGAACGCGTTTGGATACACTTGCCGTCCTGGACGCGCCGAGAGTTTTTAACAACCCAAGCTCAAAAAACTGGATCTATTCCTCAATGGGATGGGGTCCATTTCAGCAAGGCAGGGCACCGAGTACATTGATTGTAGCCAATTTTGATCCCGCTGCTTTTATCGAACGACGGTCGACGGTGGACGACAGTCTTGCGGTGAGCATTGTTGGTTTTAGTCGAGCATTTAACAGTGTGTTCACGAAAGACGTACCAACGGGCTTCCATTATCCTAATGATGTATCGCTCCCGTCTTCGGCTCGTGTCCGTGCCATGATCGACCTGAATCCGTTTGATCCCTCATCGTCGATTGCTCTGCACGTCAAGTGGATCAAGAAGTCAACGGCTGGTGCATCAGTATGGCGTGATACGATGTACTATTTCCCGGTGCGGATGCTGGAGTTTCCGGACCAGGAGATTCTTGCCGACACAGCTGGGTATGAGCAATCAGTCTCGGCAGGCACGACCGGGACGTCTGCAATGCCGAGCTACTATGACTTCCGGATGGTTCCTCAATCATCCGCCATCGACCGGCTGACGTTTTCGATGCAAAGCTCAACGGAGAATAGGCTTGACACAACAGACATTGCCTGGCAATCGCGTGATGTAGCTGCCAAGACATCGGTGTTCACAATGCAACGCGATGTGGCTCAATACCCGTGGCCGCATATCGCACGAGATCGTCGAAAGGTTGATATTCACATCGGATATCAGTTTAGTGGTGCAACCAGGCCCACTAAGATTCAGAAGACATCAATATCAATTTTGCCACGAGCAGAGTGGCTCAATGGATCCGTCGTGACTCTCAATGGACCAGCTACGCAGAGCTCAATCCCTATCCGGGCTTCAATTCCGATCCCGACGGCTACATTCAATGTTGCGCTGCCGATGCTAGGTGATCTTTTTTACAAGGTCATTGGTACTGCTGACTCTCTTCTCAACGTCGTTATTGATGCTAACTACAACCCGACAACACGGCAGTTTACCATGGTCGGTAGCCCCAAGGGGTCATCGTGGGTGCCAAGCGTATCATTCTTTGGTGGTGCCAACTTCAACACCCAGAACACAAATAAGGATGGTTCCAAGTCGGATGAGTTCACTGCGTTGTACCGCTTCGAGCGAGCTCCACTTTCCGACAATTCCGACACCATTGACAGCAGAGAGTTGCGGTTGCGCTCGCTTTCAATTGCAACATCGTCGGGCGGTGTATTGAATGTGCTCAAGTGGGTCTACACGTTTAAAAAGACTGTTGAGAAGTTGATAAAGACCGCTTCGCTTGTTGCCACTGGGGGTATCGTGAGCTTCCATCCTTCATTTGTGTTGAAGATGAAGACACAGCAGATATCCACAGTGAATATTGGCACC
>JBILUF010000264.1:0-4264 GCA_044371155.1 Bdellovibrionota bacterium | reverse complement strand
GAGTTGATTTTTAAACATTAGCGAAGAGCTCAACTACAAGGCTCTATCATCTGGCTGCATATGCTCTGAGATGATCGAGATCCTTGGCTAAACGGCCAATTACAACGCACCATACCAGTGGTTCAACACGCTTCGCAGGGCGCACAAGACTTAAGTCAAGCAATAAGAAGGGATAACAGATGAAGATACTACACGCGGTAGAGAGTGCTACCCTGGCCGAAAACGCAGTGCGATTAGTGAGCGCCCTTCGTTTTACCGCACCTCAGATCTCACTAGTGCATGTGGTGCAGCGCCTTGAGCCTCTAGTATCAAAGCAACCCATCACCGGCCAGTCGGATTTCATCACCTCTTTTTTTAAACTACAGGAGGACTCAGCAAAGGAATCGCTTGCAGAGGTGGCTGGGTTATACAGCAGTGAGGGTATCGCAGCTGAGAGCAGACTAATAACCGGCTTTACAAGCAAATCGCTACTTGCGGAGGCGCGTCAATCAAAAACTGACTTACTGGTCGTTGCCTCACGCCGACGCTCCGGTGTTGAGAGATTCACTACCGAGAGCATCTGCATGTCGCTTCTTCATAAGGCTCCGCAAAGTGTGCTTATCGCTCGGGAGGTGCCTCCTGCAAAGGAGTCAATTAGCGCTGTCCTGGCCACCGATCACTCAGAGTACTGCAACAATGCTGTGCGCCAGCTAAAAGGGTTTGCCCCCCAGGGCATCAAGCAGCTCCTGATCGTAAGCTGTCTCCCGGCCCCACTTTGCCAAGCGCTCGAGGCAGCGCCACGTGAGGCAGCTAGGCAGAGCGCAGAGCAAGCAACGGCAGATCTTGCTCAACAGAACGAGAACCTAGCAGCTGAGCTCTCGGGTCTTGGCGCGAATGTCAAAACTATGGTGTTGGCAAAACCTCCACTCGAAGCGATTCCAGAGGTCATGAAGACCACGGGGGCGAACCTTCTTATTCTAGGCGCACATGGTCACGGGTTTTTTGATCGCATCGCCCTTGGAAGCGTCTCTCACACCCTTGTCACAAAGCTCTCGTGTTCGGTGATGGTGCTTCGCAGCGCTGGTCAAGCCGACTAAATAGCAGCTCGATCACCAATGCTTGTGAAGGGCAGATGCGGCCAAAGCTTCGGACGACAAGAGTTGAGGTTGCTACCTCGCGATAGTTTACCAAACACAATCGCACGAAACACAATCGGCGGACGCCCCTCTACAGGTCTGGCTCTTTAGGGCGCATCCTAGTTCAGCACTATCGATGGTCTGCGCAGCGCTGTCTTTCTCCGACGAAAGCTCTAAAGCAAAGCGCGCCTGGAGGGCAAATGCCCGCCAGGCGCGCTTGAAGCAATAACGAGTGGACTTAAAACAGGATAACCCTGGAGCGGGTTATCCTGTCGCTGACCCTTAGAACACTATGCGATAGCACTTCAGAGTAGAGATGTGGGAATTCTGCGAACAGGCTGGCACCACCTCCCAGTTCTGGCTTGATGGATTCCAGCGCACATGCACATTATCTCCACAGCTTGAGTAGCTACCGGCCGTGTAGCTTGCAGCCGCAGTGTAATTATAGATCGTGCAGATCTTGTCCATGGTCGGCCAATCAGCTCGGTACGCCCCCGATGGACCAGGAGATGGAGCACCCGGTATGGATACAAGGGAGACGTTTCCTGAATTGGTGAATCCCGATCCCCATGAGCACAGCCCATTTACTGCATTCTGATTATTGATTCGGTCTGAATAGGGCATATCCACAACCCCCTGAGCACACTGCACCGCGGCGGTGACAGCTGAGTTGCTGCTCATCGCCCGCAGGAATGGATACTGATGGGTGGCTGAAGGAGCCACGAACCAGGCCACTGCAAGCACTCCAGAGTTTGCCACACTGCACACCGACGGATTGAAGTTTGGAGTGTTTCTCCTAAATCCAGTATCACACACCGTAGGTGAACCAGTTAAATACGGGGTCGAGTCATTTGCACTTGCGACCTTAATCACCGTACGAGTCTCCCACACTCCGTCGCCAGCAAGCCGCACCGAACCAAAAGCAATCGCCGGACTTGAAGCCACAGTGAACTTCACTGGATCAATCGTGTACTCAATGTACTTTATCGGAGAGGCTAGTCGCGAATTGATAAGCGCCAATACCTGGTCATTGTTGAGCCCACCGCTGGCACCCGCTGGCCCTTGAGGTCCCTGCGGCCCCGCCGGTCCTTGTAACCCTTGTGGCCCGGCTGGCCCAGTGAGCCCCGGAAGCCCTTGAGGCCCAGTGGCCCCTTTTGGTCCGATCGGTCCAGTGGCGCCAGGTTGTCCAGCAGGCCCTTGCTGCCCAGCTGGCCCCTGCTGCCCGGCTGGCCCAGTGGCACCGCTATCACCCTTTGGTCCGGCTGGCCCTTGCGGCCCTGAACTTAATGAGGACACCCGATTGTCTACTAGAGACTCAACATCATCCACTCCAAGCACGCTATAGGCAGGGACAAAGCCGTTTGGGCACTGTTGGCTCTCTAGTCTCAACGCAGTAACGGCTTTTTTCCTACATCGCTCGCGAGGACGGCATATATACTCGTATTTCGCGCAAACTATCTCAGCGGCCTGCGCCGGCGTAACGGGGGTCGCGATCGAAACGCTGCTAATAAGCGCGATGATGGGGAGTAAGGATCGGAAACGAGTCACTGCTGTATCCTCCAATTTTGAGGTGTTGTTCTAAGAACTAAAAAAGAAGCACTACCCTGGGTACCACAGAGCAGTTTCTTAATCAAAAAAGGTAGGCAAAATCTAGGAATAAAGCTGACGGGTGCCCCCTCCGGGGTAGGAATACTAGGCCTCGTCCCATCCGAGTTCCCGCCCCCAAAGCAGATCCCCGATGGGGAGCGCCAGCATCGTCGCCGTCCACACGCCCCTATGCCAGCAAAACAATTAGTGTTTTTTACACTCTTACGAATCGCAACTTAGCGACCAGATGGTTCGCCTTTATGACCCGCCCCACTCATTCCGAGGCTACACAGACCGCCCGATGGCCGCGAAAAAGAAAGGGGCCCCGAACTATTTGCCTTTGGGTTACCGGGGGCCACAGCAGCCCTTTTACCCCCGAGTTACTGCCTAAGCAGCACGTTTGGTGGGGGCTGCCCACCTCCCGGAGGAGGTGTTGGAGTAACTGCGATGACTGTCGGAGTGCCGGGAACAACAGACGGCGTCACCGGAGGAAATGTGGGAGGAACCACCGTACCACCACCGGAGCAACCGATACTTATCCCCGGGCATTTGCAGATGAAGGTGCAGCTTAGGCAATTTGATATCCCTCCAAGTACACCACAACTGCCGTCTAGCGCACCGCCATTATCCCAAAGTGAGCAACTGGTCACAGTCTGCCCAGCCGGGCAACAAAGGGTTACAGATGCACCCATCATACTGGTAGAGATGCACTGTGAACCCGCAGCACCCCCACTATTTATCGAGGAGCAAACCGAATTCCAAAAAGCTGTGGTTTGCGCACACAACCCAGCACAGTCAACCACTGGCTTAGGTGTACACTGGCAAGTAGGGCAGGGCTCTTGAGGGGGCTGCTCGCAGCAACTGTAGTCGGGCTCCCCTGGGCATGCGTTGCAGATTGCTTCGACACGGTCCTCGCACGTTCGGGTGTCAACAGAGAGCCTTCCTACCGGCACCGTTTGGCAAACCGACCCAGAAGCTGCACATTCGCAGCTACAGGTAAAAGGAGGCTGACAACTGCAATCGGTAGCATCCCCAGGCGATAAGATACCGTCCATCATTGCCTGGAGGCAAGTGCCCGTACATCCGCAGGGAGGAGGTGGAGGGGGGGGTGCGCTACTAGAGCCACCACTAGCACTAGATCCGCCAAAGCCCCCACCTTGCGCACTTAGCTCTTTTGGTAGTGCGCACAGCCCCACCCCAAGCATGAAAAGAATTCCAATGCGAAAGAGAGTGAATCTACTGAGCACAATCACCAGGCGGTTTGGCATCGCTAAAGATCTTAAACTAGAGTTCGCCTAAAACGCAATCTATTTGATTTCCCAGTTTCAGCGCAAGTTGGTTACGATCGGGGCGATGACCACCCAGCCACAAACAGCAGTTTTACGATCCAACGCGAGTATCGATGTGGGTTGTGGTCAGCCTCTTCTCTATTAACTCTGTATTTACTTAGCATCCATTGCACCTTCCGACCTTTCCTTGAATTCGCTCAACGAGCTAAGGCATTTTATGCAGTAGTTGCGACTTGATCTGACGGTCAGCACCCAATCAGATGGGCTCGATCA
>JBILUF010000263.1:0-4270 GCA_044371155.1 Bdellovibrionota bacterium | reverse complement strand
AAAGAGAGCGATCTATCCAACCGAGTTATCAGGGACTATTTTACCCCGGAGATTCGAGAGATCTTGATCGATGAGCCTGAGACATTCCGCAAAGTGAAAGAGTTTGTCGGGGAGGTAATGCCTCGTTACCGTTCGCGGGTGAAACTCTATGAGGGCGAGGCCCCCTTGCTCTCGTATGCAGGGGTGGAGGAGCAGGTGCATGATACGATGCGCAAGGAGGTCAAACTTCGCTCGGGCGGAGCTATCGTTATCGATACTCTCGAAGCTCTTGTTGCAATCGACGTCAACTCAGGCAAAGCGACAACGGGCGGCAATATTGAGGAAACTGCATTCCGCACAAATCTTGAGGCAGCTGACGAGATCGCAAGGCAGCTACGCCTTCGCGACTTAGGCGGCCTTATTGTGATCGACTTCATCGACATGCTCGACCGACGGCACAAAGCGGGGGTGGAAAGACGTCTGCACGAGGCTGTGCGTTCGGATAAAGCGCGAGTCGAAGTGGGTAAACTCTCAAAGTTTGGACTGCTTGAGATGTCGCGACAACGGCTCCGCGCCTCACTCGCAAGCCAGGCACAACAGAAGTGCTCACACTGCCGTGGAGCGGGCTGGAATCGGGCGACGGAGCTTGTAGCGCTTGAGGTGCTACGAAAGATTCAAGCTGCGATAGTCACTGACACAGTAAGCCTGGCAAAGATAAGGCTATCCCCTGCTCCGGCTCTGTATCTGCTCAACAACAAAAAGGCGGAACTTGCCAAACTAGAGCAGACCCATGGAGCGCGAATCTATGTGTTAGCAGATGGGCGACTGATTCCAGATGAATATGAGCTAGAGCTTGAACGCCGCAAAGATGCGCCACCGCCTGCAGCCGCAGCTCCCATTGCAGCCCCCTCCAGCAGCCAGCAAAAAACTGGAGCTGAACAAGCTTCTCAGGAGTCTGAAGACGAAGAGGATGGGGACGATAGTCCAACTGTCCTCGATGAGGCCCAGGAAGTGTCAGAAAGATCAGGGGAACAAAACCAACGAGGCCGGGCTCCGAGGCTGCGGGTCACCCGCAAGCCAAAGGAGACAGCTGGTGGCTCCACTCCGCCAAAGAGCAACACGCCGCCAGAGGGGAAGTAGCCCCCAGAGTCAGCTCCCACAGTCCGCTGACAGCCCACTCTGACAGCGCGTTTTGTGAGCTGACCGTTTTCGACCATCTCTCATGGCGAGAGCAGCGACCTGCACGAAGTAGACGGGCTAGTAGGGCCATGGATCTACGTTTGTTTAAAAGCTGTGCGCTACTTTCAGTGCTTGCCTTACTCGCGAGCCCGCCATAGCGGTATCCCGATCCTAACTCATGCTCTCAGTCTCCTTAGCTACGAGTAGCGCTCTGCGCGACCTGCAGGTAGGAATTTACAGCTCTTTTAACCCGGCGCAGCGGGAAGGAGATCAAATACCCAAACTCGCTCCCCAGGCTTGTCGTCAATTTTGCCACCTTCAAGCCGCATTCTGATACGGGCACGCCAATTCTCTGGCTGCTTTTCCACCCACTCTCGGCGCGCCACGTATAACCCAGGCTCCTCCCAGCGCCCGCCGGTATCAAGACGCACTACCCGACGATTGAGATAGAAAAAGACCGTATCAAAAGAGTCATCCCGCCCCACGCCCAGTAGCTCATCTGTGCCTCGTGGCAGGACCCAGTTGATCCGCTCTTCAGGCCCAACCTTAGCGACAATCTCCTGCGCCAGTGGACGATCTCCGTGTATCCACCCTTTCACTGCCCGCCCGACTCGCACATACACACCGAGCACCAGAAACAAAAGCACCAGAAGCACAGGGCCCCACTGATGCACCACCCCGTATCGCCGACTTCGGGTGCACACTAGCCACCAGGCGGTGAGGGCAAACAGCAGGTACAGCACAAAAACAGTCCCAGCTCTTGGCGCTATAGCAGAGATAAAATGCTCTGACATCAATGCAGCATTTCCATGCAGACGGGAATGCAGAAGTGGGAACACCAACGCAACTAACGGCCCTACCATGAGAATCAGCCAAACAGCCGTCAGAAGCCCCCTCTCGATCAGCCGTGAAAACGCTCGGATTGGATTTAACGAGTTGATCCAAATCGCCAACATGATCGCCAGGCCGGGCAAAAGCGGCATGAGGTAGGCGTTATGTTTCCCTGAGGCAAGACTCAGAAACAGTATCGGAAGAAAAAACCACACCACACCGGCACGAAATAGGATCCGCTCATCTTCATTGCTAGCCGGGGCACCGGAGCTACGCAGAGCACGCATCTTTGAAAAAAGCAAAAATGGCAGCAGGGTGGCCCACGGGACACAAAAAACAAAGATTCGTTTCAGGTAGAACCAAAAAGGTTTCTCCGTAATTCCTGCTCCACCCGTAAAACGCCGCAGATTTTCATAGATAAACTGACGGGCCAGAAAATCATCCCCTCCCTGCACCGTGGCCGCGATATACCAGGGAGCGGGAATAGCTAAGGCCGCCAAGAGCTCTACTCGTAGGAGCTGCCTCAATCCGCGCAATCCCTGAAAAAGCACCAAAAAACCAGAGACCACCATCCCTACAAAAATCAGCGCTACAGGCCCTTTGGTGAGCACAGCACATCCACAGGCGATTGCTGAGATCAGGACATACCGAGATGGCACCCATCCATCCTTTGAGTGTCGGGCCAACATCACCCCACGCAAAGCGACCGCCAGAGCGCAAACCAGGAAAAAACTGAACACCGAGTCAACCCGTCCCTCGGTAGAGACCGCAACAAACCCCTCAGTTGTCAGCAGTATCAAGGCACCGGTAAGAGCCACACCAACCCCAAGGGTGCTATTGAGAAGCCAAAACAGCACCATCACTGAGCCGACTCCGGCTGCAAGCGATGGCAATCGAATCTCCCACTCTCCCACCTCCCCGGTTATCAAGGCCGGAATGGCGGCAAGCCAGTGAAACATCATCGGCTTTGAGGGCACTATCTCGCCGTTGCGGAGCGGCAAGATGGCATTACCACTCTGCATCATCTCTTGGACTACGCTACCCTCTCGGCCCTCTCCTACATTATAAATCTCTACAAACCCTAATAGCGGCAAGAGCATAAGGAGCGAGAGGGCAAGCACTATGTAAGGTGCAGCTTTTGCCGAGGGGAGCTCGGCACGACTCACGACACCCACAAAGCTAGAAATCGACTCTTGGCTAGGTTGTTTTAACTTGGATAACGACATGATTCGTCCTGATTACCAACGCACTGAATATGTCGAAACCATACCCGATCTGCCGAGTGCCTGCGAGGGGCTAGCACCTCCAAACTATAGTGGCCGGATTGAAAGAAGGGATTGAAGTGCTTAAAAATTAGCAGGGCGATTTTTGCAACCACTGCCGATTCGAGCCAGCAGCATACCCCTCGATTCTTGACAGCCCTCTAATCCAACGTCTCCTTACTAGGCAGCGCGTTTGAGATTATCTCGGCCATCCGAGCGCTATGCTGCTGCATAGCCCGCACCACCTGGAACTGGGTGCGCGATCGCTCCAGGTTATGCCCGGGGTGATGAATCCTAAAATAGTTATCACCACTGAGGTGGTCGGTAAGGAAGCGCACCCCTATAGTGAGGGCCATCAGCTGCGGAGCGAGGTGCAAAAGCTCTCGTTCCCCTGACGATAAGGAGTCTCCGACTTCGGCCAGAAACCCTTTTGAGACCGCATCAAAAAGCGTTAGATCAACTTGCACCTTGGAAAAATCCTGTTCATCCTCTGCAGCGGGAACTATGGTGGTGCGGCACAGATCGCCGAAGTCATACAATATCGTCCCAGGCATACAGGTATCCAAATCAACAATACAGATACCTTTGCCAGAGCGCGCACTAAATAAAATGTTATTAACTTTTGGATCTGCATGAGTGACCCTCGTTAGCACCGCTCCTGAGCTCTTGGCCTCTGAAAACAGTCTTGCGAGCGGCTCATTTCGCAGGGCGAACTCAAGTTCCGACCCGCTCGTGGCGACCCTTCCCGAAACATCCTGATGGACAGCTGTCTTAAGCTGCTCAAATCGAAATAGATAGTCCTGGAACCTTGGAATCGACTCCCGCAGCAGGCTTGGGTCGAGAGAGCTAAGGTGTCTCTCAAACCTTCCAAAAGCAGTCCCTGCCGCATATCCCTGTTCTGGCGTGGTACAGAAATCGATACAGGTAGTGCTCTCAATGAACTGAAAAGTCCGCCAGTATTCCCCGGCGGAATCTTTGAAGTATAACTCACCACGTCTTGCCGGGACGATTGTTAGAGT
>JBILUF010000410.1:0-4273 GCA_044371155.1 Bdellovibrionota bacterium | reverse complement strand
GCCTGGCTCAAGTCCCTTACCTTTACGTTGCAGAGTTAGGGGGTTTCGAACTGGATAGTTCCCGGAACCGCAAAGCGGCGAGGATGCCCAATGCTGCCGTCCCTTTCAGTTATTTGGCATATTCACTTGAATGCAAAACTCCTGTCTTCCCAGTCTTTGTAACCAGCCCAGGCGCGGACGAAGTGTCACGTAAGCTGTACTCAGAAGTCTTCGCGGATGCCGAATTGGTTGCAGTCATAAGAAGCATCTTGCTCGGAGAGGATCTCGAGCCAACATTAAAGACTTTGCGTGAGAAAGTTCTCTCTGTCGTCAAGAAACGTGCAGCATCGTCTCGTAAAGGCGAGACATTGTCATCGCGTCAATGGACCGATGCCCACCAAGCCGTAGAAAATGGCGACACGCTTGTCGAGCACCTACTCGCTAACCACTCACAGTTATGGTCAAAAACAGCCTACATTGCTGGGCTTACTGATACGGCTAAGTCCCTAATGGCTGCCGCATCTCAGTATGCAGTCGGTCTTTCGTCTACGAAGTTGCCTATCTGCGTCGTTTCTCGCACTGACCGAAAAGCGTTCGCTGCCTCTGTTAAGCGAATCTACTCAAATCTTCCCACTGCGTTTTCACAGTGGCTCGAGCGTGACGAAGAACTCGTCATGTGCTGGGTCATGGGGTTTAAGCCTCGTGGTGATGACGCACGACCAGATCGAGGACTTCCTCCATTCGCGCGGATGCTTGCCGGGCAGCGACACGATCTTCTTACGATCGTCTATGGTCCTGCGAAAAAAGCAACGTGGCCGCTGCTGATGAACAATCCCCGAATGCTGGTGGAGAGAAATGGTTTGTGGGAAGCAATCCTGGATGTAAGCGATGCGATCCTCGTTGACGCGAGCACCGATAAAGTCACAAACCACGGTTTCCTGCGAGAACATTGGCTGGCGGGGATTCTGACCCCTAAACAACGGTCTATTTTGGTCGAAGCCAAACCATCGAAAATTGGCGAGAATGACGTGGATACGGTACTCCACATTCTGCTCGCAAGATTCGCGGGCGAGAGCGTTTTCGAGGGGATGTGCAATCCGCCCGGGGGAGATTGGAGTGGGGTCTCACTTAAATCCGCTGATCGGTCCGTCGAGATGCGATGGGTATCCTTGCCTCGAGTAAGTGGAGCCGTCACAAAACGGCCGGATCACGTTTTTGAGTTCTTTGGGATTAGTGCGAAGCCAGTGATCCTTTCGATTGAATCGAAAGATACCCCAAACGCAGTAGAGCAACGGATTGGACCAAGACTAATTGATTACTTGATGAACCTAATTGCGTCCCCCGCCAGCATCGAGCGACAAAGTAGTTCATCTAAATGGCAACACTCGTCTGCCAGACTTCGGCCAAGCGACTTTCAGTTCCTATCTGCTGTCGCTTACATCTCCAACTCAGAAGATGACATTAGACAAGTGCGGGCCAAGGCGAGTGCGGACCTGATATTCGCGTTCCGGTTTGCCGCTGATGGACAACGCTGCTCAATTCTAATTATTGCGGAGAACGCGGAAGGTCGACGGGTAGCCGACGCAATGGGAAGCATTGATCTGAAGAATACCGGTATCAATGTGGAAGTGCGTCAATAGTTCAAGTATAGCGACTCTTCAACCTTCTCAACTGGCCCGTTAAGAACCTTGTTAACTGCGGAATTCCCGCTCGACAGAAATAACTGCCTGCGAAACAGTGTCTTTGGGACATCATGGGTTAAGTCAGTTTCGCCACGCTTACCATCGAAGGACAACGCCCACTTAACGTCCTTTGAATTCAGCGATTCCAACGTCCCGAAGAAGCGATCGAGATCGAGGTCTTCGACATACCTCTGGCGATTGCCTGCGTATGGTGGATCGAAGTACACGAAATCATCTTTCTGTGTATCAGCCACCGCCGCGGCGTAGTCTTGGCATCTAAAGGAAACTCCTTGAATCACCTCGTGCCAGGATCGTACGACGCCGGAGAATCTCTGCGGAGTCATGCCTCTACGCGAGAGATGGAACGAGTTGTTAAATCCGCCTTCGTCATTAAACCGAACGATACCATTGACGCATGTTCGCATAAGGAAATTAAGATCGAGTGGCTCTGGCGATTTGTTGAAGCGACTGCGGACTTGATAATAGTATTCCGGAACGCCATCGCCTCGCTTGAGTTCCCTTAAATCTATTGCGTCGAGGTTGCTCTGAAGACTCTGCCATTGCTCTTCGTAGTTAGAGATCACCGCGTCGGGATCTGCCTGAACCATTTTCCATAGCTCAATAAGAGGCGAGTAGATATCGCTCGCGACAGAATCTTCAACCGCCGCAAGGTAAAGCATCGCACCTCCGCCCAGGAAGGGCTCAAAATACCTTCGATACGGCGGCATCAGTTCCGCGATGGTAGTTGCCTGGGATCGCTTACTACCAGTCCACTTGATTAGCGACGGTATTGTCTTGGACTTTCTCGCAGAGTGCAGCAGCGACTTGATACTTGTTGCTCTATCGATGTGATCTGGTGTTGCGGGCTGCGACTTCGAATTCTGTGTCGAATCCGCTAGCCCAAGTCTGGCGTTGCAAATATTTACGAACTCTGGATCGATTTCAAATCCTATGAAATGGATGCCGAGTTGTTTCGCTGCAACGCACTCCGAACCGGCTCCACCGAACGGTACGAGCAAGACATCTCCCTTGCTTGCAGACAATTGCAGCATCCGGTCTAGCAGCCGCAGCGGCTTCTGAGTTGGGTGCTTTCCGTGCTGTATTTCCTCTCGCTTCTTGTTGTTGGGTATGTCCCATACGGTTCGCATCTGTTTGCCTGCTTCTTTCAGGCCGTCTTCGGGGCATGTCATCTCCTTTGCTGCGTCGTAATTGAAAAAGTATTCACGACGCTTTTGACCTCCGGTGTGTGCCCAGATAATTGTCTCGTGACTGGCAGTCAGTCGGCGTCCAGATAGATTTGGAAAACTGTTGCGCTTGTACCAAACGACTTCATTGATGATTTCAACCTCAAGGAGTTGCAATGCAAAATTGATGATTCCAATGTTGTGGTAGGTCCCATGAAGCCAGATTGAGCCTGTGGGTTTGACCACACGCTTCAATTCGGAAAGCCACTTCAAGGTGAAGGCGAAATACTCCGCGAGCGGCATGTCGTCCCACTCAGCCATCACTTTAGACCAATCGCCACCGAATCCAGGCAGGCGAACAGAGTTGTCCCATTTCCATGCTCCGCCTTTGCTTAGGTTGTATGGCGGATCTGCAATCGCAATATCAATCGAATCGGACTCCAACTCGCTCATCGCGCCAACGCAATCTTGTGCGTAGATTTGATCGAGCAGAAATGGCCCTACGTTGCCTGTCGGTTGGCTCGTCTTGCGCGCGAGCTTCGATTTTCTTCGAGGCTTGGCTTCTTTTTCTTCCTCGGTAAAGAGCATTCCTTGCATGTCAAAATCACTTTTTTAGTAGGCATGAAGGCTTCGTCGCCTGGGATGTTATCTCTTGTCAATAGTGTTTGGGCGTCGAGAGTCAAACAACGGCATGTCCTCTTGAAACTCGCGATCCATAAATTCGCGAATAAGACGAACAAGCAGCGTGCTCTTCTTGAACCCTCGGTCGCGACAGAACTGGTCGAATCTGTAAAAGTCCGCTTCGTCCAGCAGGACAGTGATCTTTTTCGAGTTTGTCGGCACGGTTGCTCCCTTATTGTTGACACTAGATAGAATACCGCATTAGTCGGCAATTGTGAAGAGAGCTACTTACTAGTGCGTATCATTTCGGCCTCTCCAAAGTTGTCGCTGCTTCTGCCAAACTGGGAATACTGGCAATTGGTCGCAGATGCTTCTCCGTAGTCACATCTCGCCCCGAACCGTCTCCAGCAAGAACAGGATTTACTCCTGGAAATCCTGCGCAAGGCAAAGCAAGTTCATGACTTACGTAAATCTCGCTCGCGAGACTTGCCCGAGCCCAGCCAGTTCCGCTTGGTCGGCAATGACGCCATCGCGGATCAACTTGTCGAGCCGAATCATATAGGGTCATGATCGAAGCCCCTGTCTAGTTGGCTTTAACAGTAAACCAATAGGACTTTTGAAACGTTTAGAGGATTTGCCCCGGAAAAGCGCTTGAGCTTCTCTCAATTCCATGGCTCCATGTGTGTCGTCGCAAGACGAATTCTACACACCCAAACACACGGAGAACAAACCATGACGAAAAACGTCGACCCCAAAGCCAACGATGCAATTCTGCGAGATGCCTTCCGCAAGATGGACCCGTACCAG
>JBILUF010000262.1:0-4291 GCA_044371155.1 Bdellovibrionota bacterium | reverse complement strand
TATACAGCAAGCAGAGCTGCTACCAACAAGGAGAATGCTTTGAGTCCAAGATTTTTCACTACACCCCCCTCTTATAAGGAGAGGCGCTCTGGGACTCGGCCGGAATCTCAAGCTCCTGCCGCAGAAACTCCCTTAGCCTCGAGGGCAGAAGGTTCTGGGTGAGTTTTCCCTCTCGAGCAAGGGAGATGCTGCCGTTTTGCTCCGAGACCACCACGGCAAGGCAGTCGCTCTGCTCCGAAACCCCAAGCGCAGCGCGATGGCGGGTGCCGAGGTTGGGATCGAGATCGGGAGATAGGCTCAGCGGCAAGAGGCACCCAGCTGCCTTTATACTACCATTCTCGATTACCACCGCTCCATCATGGAGCGAGGACTCCTTGACGAAGAGGCTATAAAGAAGCTTTCGATTGACTGGCGCGTTAAGCGTTGTGCCGTCCTCGATGAACTGATCAAGCCCCACCTCGCGCTGAATTATAATAAGGGCTCCTAGTTTTTGTCCGGATAACCTCTCGCACACCACAACAACCTCATCCACTGTTTGAGCCAGTGTGGAAGAGATAGAACGTCGCAGGAGCGGGCGCATCCCCACCTTGGTCAGCACCCGACGAATGTCGTCCTGGAACAACACCACAACCACCAGAATGATCGAGCTTAGGACGTTACTAAGAAGCCACCCGAGGGTGATAAACCCAAGTTGAGAGGCGAGAAAATAGAGCAACACAAGGATCGTAAGACCGGCCAGCATCGGCGCAGCCCGCGTTCCGCGGATCAACAAAAGCCCGCGATAGATAATATACGCCACTAACGCCACATCGACGGCGTTTCTCAGTAATGTAGTGTACCCTCCCGCGAGCTCAAACACATGCCCCTCGATTGCGCATCTCCTCTATGCTGTCACAAGCACACCATTTGGACCGGAGGAGGAGCTCTCTTGTTGGTCGGTGGCTGGACTACTCTCAGCCGCACCCTTTGTCTCCACCGCTGGCTGCGGGGCTAAAGGCTCGCCCTTGATCAACCGCTCGATATCGTCGGAATCAAGAGTCTCGCGCTCCATCACCGCCTTAGCCATACGATGCAACACCTCGATATTCTCGCTTAGGACCTTGCGTGCCACATGGTACTGAGAGTCGAGGATAGTTCGCACCTCTCGATCGATCTCGATCTGGGTACTCTCTGAGTGCTCGCGAGGCTTTCCAAGATCCCGCCCCAAGAACACATGCTCCTCTTTGCTCGAGTAGTGAACAGGCCCCAGCCGAGCGCTCATTCCCCATTCGCAAACCATCCGTCGTGCAATCTCAGTAGCTCGCTCAATGTCCGAGGATGCCCCGGTATTCATGTCATTGAAGACCAACTCTTCGGCCACCCTACCGCCAAAGAACACTGCGAGCTGATCCATCCAATAGGACCGCGAGTAGGTGTGCTTATCCCCCTCTGGCAGCTGCTGCATCAGCCCCAGCGCCATACCACGCGGGACGATGGTGAGCTTATGCACTGGATCTGAGTTAGGGAGCATCTTGGCTACCAGAGCATGCCCTGATTCATGGTAAGCGGTAGTCTGCTTCTCCTTCTCGCTCAGCAGCAACGAGCGCCTCTCAGCGCCCATCATCACCTTGTCCTTAGCATACTCCAGATCGTCTTTGTGCACCTTATCCTTGTCTCGCCGTGCAGCGTGCAGAGCCGCTTCGTTGACAAGGATCTCAAGCTCGGCGCCAGAGAACCCCGGGGTGCCGCGAGCGACCACCTCAAGATTAACATCATCCGCCACAGGCACCCGTTTTGCATGAACTTTTAAGATACCAAGCCGACCTTTGATATCTGGGCGAGGCACCACGACGCGACGGTCAAACCGACCGGGACGGAGCAGCGCAGGGTCTAGTACGTCGGGGCGGTTGGTGGCCGCGATGAGTATCACCCCCTCGTTGCCCTCAAATCCATCCATCTCAACTAATAGCTGGTTAAGTGTCTGTTCACGCTCGTCGTGGCCACCGCCCATTCCGGCGCCGCGATGCCGGCCAACTGCATCGATCTCGTCGATAAAGATAATGCACGGCGCATGCTTTTTCCCTTGAATGAATAGATCGCGCACCCTTGAGGCACCGACACCAACGAACATTTCAACAAAGTCAGAGCCTGAGATGCTGAAAAACGGCACCCCAGCTTCGCCCGCAATCGCCTTGGCTAAAAGGGTCTTTCCTGTTCCAGGGGAGCCTACTAAGAGCACGCCCTTAGGAATGCGCCCGCCAAGCTTGGTGAACTTTTTTGGGGCCTTAAGAAAGTCGATAATCTCTTGCAGCTCTGCCCGTGCCTCATCAATCCCGGCCACATCAGCGAAGGTCACCCGATGCTGACTCTCGGTGAGAAGCTTTGCCCTGGACTTACCAAAACTCATCCCCTTGCCGGCCCCCACCTGCACCTGGCGCATAAAGAACACCCAGATGCCGATCAGGATCAGCATCGGAAGGTTGGCTAGCAAAATAAGGTACCAGGGCTGGTCAGATGGCACCTTGGCTTTAATCTCCACCCCATTTTTACGCAGACTATCCACCAAACCCTCGGTGCTGGGCGCCACCGTCTTGAATGGCTCGGTCTGAGATACGAAATCCCCAGTGATGGTGTTTCCCTCCACCACGACAGAGCGGACATTCTTGGCCTCAACCTGGTCCAAAAACTTAGAGTAAGAAAGTTCCTGGGTGGTCTCTGGGCCCTGCTTCATTACGCTGTAGAGCGCCATGAACAACATAAAAAGGACGAGAATAAACACGATGTTTCGAGAGCCTTGATTCACGGGAGATCCCTTTTAAATTCCTCAAAAAACTGACCGCTTAACGATAACGTATTTAACTAATAAGACACAAGTTTTTTACCGCTTCCCGCTCACAACCCGCAACCCGCCAGAGGCCCGCACCAGGCGCCCCCCTTTGGGTAGCTCAAGGGCCTGTCGCGCCTCAAGAATAAACTCTAGGATTCGCTCACTCTGCGCTCGACCGGGGAGGAATGATAAATGAGGGGTAAACAGCTGCTCGATTAGGCGAACTTGCATAGCTCGAGGTATCTCGGCAAGGAGCGCCTTGAGCGCTCGAAGCCACTCCTTACCGCCAAACTCAAGATGACTTATCCGATTAGAGTGCTCCCCACTGAGGGCGCGCAAGAGCTCCAAATCCTGATGCAGCCTCAGCCCTGCCAACGCCAGTGACTCGACAGTCGAATCGCCAAACTCCTCCCTGATCGCCGGAAGCAGCCGCAACCGCACTCGGTTTCTGAGGAATCGCATCGACTGATTTGATGGGTCGTCTCTCCATGCCGCTCGGTGACTTAGCAAAAACCGCTCAACCCTCTCCCGAGTCACACGCAGAAACGGGCGGATAAGATGTCGGCGCAGGTCACGCTCCAGAATCGAAGACGGCTCTTTGTTACTGAGAAGCTTCATAAGAAGGGTCTCAGCAACATCGTTGGCGGTGTGTGCCGTGAGAATCGCATCACAGGAGTGTTTTTGACGCAGCCCCTCAAGCGCTCGGTAGCGCTCATTCCTTGCCCAGGCCTCGAGATTGGTACGTGGCGCAGCGCCAAGCTTAAGCACCTCACACATCACCCCAAGCTGCTTGGATTGCTCCGCAACAAAAATTGCATCATTACCGCTCTCTTGCCGCAGACCGTGATCGATGTGGCCCACTACGAGCGAGAGCTTGAGCTTTGCTCGCAGAGCCACAGCGCCATGCAGCAACGCCATGCTATCTGCACCGCCAGACACCGCGAGCACAACTGATTGTCCGCGCGAGAGAGCACTAGTGAGAGCAGGAATAACCGTTGTTGCAGCACGCGCCATGCGCCAGAGAGTAGCGCAAAAATTGAGTTGATAGCAGTAGTAAGCTCGCCTGCGAGCAATCACCGCATGCCACGAGGCGGCGGAAAAGAGATTGGAAATCCGGCGGCTCTATGGGATACTTCTCCCTCAAAGTGCTCCGGCGGAGACTTTGCACTGGACGGTAGCTCAGCTGGTAGAGTGGTCGGCTGTTAACCGATTGGTCGCTGGTTCGAATCCAGCCCGTCCAGCCATCTTTCCCATACGTATTCTTCCCACCTTTCCTTTGAAATTCTCGAGAGCTTTCAGAAGGGGTGCCCGTGCTCTCCGGGATAATCAATCTAATCATGCGTTTATGCGGACTGATCAGGGGATTCCGTAGTCTCACCCCAGCACCTCTAAGCAGATTTATTTAGCCCCCAAACGGGCAGGAATACCAAGTATTTACCGATTCTTAGAGACGTAGAGTATTGCCCCCAGGACGGCGGCAGCTCA
>JBILUF010000261.1:0-4300 GCA_044371155.1 Bdellovibrionota bacterium | reverse complement strand
TGGCGCTTGCTGCTCGCCTCACCTCGACGCAAACCTTTGACCCGGGTGTCGAGTTGATTGATCTCGGTTCAAACTATGAGATTGAAAGAGCGCTTGATTACGCCGAGGCTCGCGCCCCTTATGTGCTGATCTCTGAAGGGAAGGCATTCGCACTAGTTCTGGCTCGCCGCAGCAAGGGGTGTATTAAACGGATCCTAATCACGCACGACCGCACGGCTGGCGACTCGGGGATTAGGCCAGAGGTACTTGAAACGATGTGCGACCACATTCTGTGCGTTTCTAGGGCTCAGTACGAAAAATTGGCACAGGAAGGTGCTCCAACGAATAAAATGGGGGTGATCTACAACGGAGTTGATCGCTCAATTTTTCCAGCTGCAGCGCCACAAGCTCATCAACCCAGCCGTTTAATCTTCTCTGGCGCGCTTGTGCCAGATAAGGGGTTGCATCTCTTGATCGGGTCGTTCCTCGACCTCAAGGCCAACCATCCGAGCCTTACCCTCGACGTCTTCGGGAGTAGCTCTCTGTGGTTACGCACTGATTACCTAAATATCGAGGAGCTGCAAAAAGCGATTCCCGGCATCTCCTTCCATGGCAAAGCGCCGCAGAGTGCGATTGCTGCAAGCTTACAAACCGCCGGTATCTGTGTGGTGCCATCGATCTGGTTTGATCCGCTTCCGTTGGTCTCACTAGAAGCGCAAGCCACCGGGACACCGGTAGTTACGTTTAATGTTGGAGGGCTTCCTGAGACCCTAATTGATGGAGAGACAGGGCTTGTTGTTGCCGATATCTCTCAAGCAGCGCTCACTCAAGCGATCGATTCGCTGCTGCGAGACCCAGCACGATTGGCGCGAATGAGCCAACGGGCCGCGACTCATATCGCAGAGAATTTTGATTGGAGCGTTGTTATCCGGCGCTTGATTGCACTGAGTGAGTCAGCAGAGGCACCAGGGCGATAGTCGCTCACGCCGTATCGTCGCTAGTAGGAGTCTCTGCCGCTGCTACGTGTTCTATGCAGGGTGTTCTATTCAGGGTGCTCTATGCAGGGAGCTCTATGCAGGGTGCTCTATTCAGGTAAGAGTGGGGCGATTGCGGCGGACTGGCCTTGCTCGAATATCACCCCGAATATCACCCTGATCTGCCGCTGCTTGTCGATGCTATGACCGCTCATGATGCTGCTGCTCTATGTCAAATACAGCGCTGATAAGACGTGCCATCTGTTCCCTGGTCTGTTGGTACGAAAGCTCAGCCATCAGTCCGCGGGCAGCTTCAGAGATCTGCGAGCAGTGTTGAGGATGCTCTATCAGCCACCGATGTACATCGCGCACCTCTTCCTCGGTAATATTCATCGGCACATAGTGCTTCCAAGCCTGCAAATCATCATAATACCACTGCTTGTAGGGGGATGGGACCTTAACTACAACAGAGTTGGAGTATAGTTTTCTAAACAAACTAATCCAGGCAGAGGCGATACCATCGACATCGATTAGGAAGCGGCGAAGAAAGAACTCATGGAACTGCATGTAGGGTTGGACGATCTCCTCATTGCGTATCGACTGCAGAACATTTTCAGACAAGTGACTAACAGTCGTGCAGCTCGCATCAAGAATATCAATCTCTCCCATTTTTTTTGAGAGAATCGCAAGGCGGGAGCGGGGAGCTTCTTTCCAAGCTTCAATATTACTGAAGTGGGTGCCTGAGGCAGCGCCTCTCCAGAACAGTACAGGCTGACGCGTCTCGATCGGATAATACTGCTCAAAGATGTGTTGTAAACGGAGCTCCTCTTGGTATCCCTCGCTCCATGTATACGCAGGATCTGGCATGAGGATGGAGTAGAAATTCGAGATAGTACGACCAAAGGTAAATAGTGGGATTTGATGGAGTAAGGGAGAGTCAAAGTCATGGACCGCATCTTCAAGTAGCACCACGAGCTTTCCAGAGCGACCGCGCAGTAGTGGATGCGCATAGGTGTCGGTGAAAAACTTAACAACCGCACCCGGGTGACCTTCTCTGAGTTCGTATGCTTTATGAGAAATGGTGAAAGTGACGCCTGAGATAGCGCTGAAGTCAATAGTAGCAATCAGGTACTTGTGGTCCAGTTGTCCGCAGATCTCTAACATAGTTTCATTAGAGAATGATGTGTTCGACCAATATCGAAGTGCTGCTTCGTTTATTTTAATCAGATCGCCTGCCATACTCGTTGAGTGTACCTAGCGTACCAGTCACAATCTAGAGGTGATTTGCGTCTCAAGATCGGAATTTGCCTCAAGCGTAGTCAGGACTTGCGGCCAGCGACTCCTACTGGTGGGCGCATTCTCGCTGCGCATTCGTCGTCCGAGCTCGTACGCCGCGCGTTCGCCGAAGTGAGGCCGAGGTGGAGCGTGTAGACCTCTACAGATCCTTACGCTAGAGCACCGCTACTCGCCTCCAACCGGCTATCAATCTCCTGTCGACAGCGGCGTTGGACCTCTAGCACTGTCCCTCTCCAATCGTCGTCTTGGGGGTGGGATGCTCGGGGGTCCTCGCAGGAATTTCCCATGCTCTCAAGGGTGCGCAGCACCTGCGTGTTCATCTGTGTGCGGAGAGTATCGTCTTGCAATAAATTGATGAGCTGCGCAGTGGCGCTATAGGCTTTTTCAGGGGCGGGGATGGCATGCCGCCGCCTCTGCCAGATTCTCAAGCCCTGCCACTTTTCGGTTTGGGAGACGGAGTTGGTGCTTTTCGACCGGGGTGAGGGTGGTCAGTGGGCTCTCAGTAGCGAGGGTGGTACCAAACGGAGTGGATGCGGCTGAGGGTTGTTTTCTAGTCATTACACCTGTTCCCGGCGTCAATTGCTGTTTTTCCTAACTCCTATCTGTAGTTAGGCCGATTTTGCTCCAGGCGCTCTCGGCTCGAGGAATCTCCCAGAATCAAGCAGTTAGGATATTTGGCGGCGGTAAGAAGGCGTAGTTAGCTCAGGTGGCGGCGCTAGCGGAAGCGGGGTGCGCGAACCCGTAATAAAGGCTAATTTTAACGCGCACTTTGGCTGCAACTCTTTTAGGAATCGTGTGCGGATAAAACCTCTATATAAAGCCGCTGTTGCTCTGATGATGGGGTGCGCCTATTTCCCCTTAGTGGCGGCGCTAGCCAGTGCTACGCCGCAGGTTACGGTGGATGAACTTCTAGACCGTGCGCTACTAGAGAGCCCGGTGGCAAAAGAGATCGAGAGCAAGATAGCCTCGCAGCGTGCGCTGGGGTTGCAGGCTGGAACGTTAGAAAACCCAACAGTGGATGCTGAGGTGCGGATTCCTACCTCGTATGCAGCGGATCGCGGCAGTGATGAGATCGCGGTGTCGCTGTCACAACCGGTGCGAGTGAGCGACCTGGGAGTAAGGCAGCGGGTGAATCGACTGGTGCAGGCCGCGGCCAGCCAGGATGAAAAGATTGAGCTCTTAGCGTTTAGTCAGAAGGTCAAGCTTGGCTACTGCAAGGTGTGGGCCGTGTCTCGGCGTGAGACGGAGTTAAAGAGCTATCTTGAGACAGCGGGACGGGTTGAGCGTGCCATAGGTAAGGCTGCTGCGGCGGGGCTTATGGGGACTGGAGAGGGGCTGCTGTTTAAAGCCGAAGCTCTTAAAGCACGGTATGAGCTTGCAGCCCTTAGTGCCGATGTAAAGCGGGCGCGAGCTGATTTAACTAAGCTGGTTGGATTTTCGGTGCAAGGGGAGCTGGTGAGGCCATCACTGGCTGGGTTGCCGAGCGCACAAAATCTTGGCAGCCTTGAAGGAGTCTTGCCGGCTGAGTCGCGCGCGCAACTAGCACTGCGCTTAGCGCGCGAGCAACAGAGACAGGCTGAGCTTGATGCCTTCCCTAAACTCTCGCCGCGTCTTGTGTATGAGCGCACGAATGACAAGACCGATTTTTTGGGGATAGGAGTCTCATTTGAATTGCCGTTTTTTGACCGAGGCCAAGGTGAGCGTTTGGCCCGTGGCGCCGAGGCGCGAGCAGCGGAAAAAACTGCAGCGTATTTTGCTGGCCCAGGATACCGCGAAGAGGTGAGTGCCCTGCGTGCCAGTGTCGAATCAGCGGCCGCGCTGGTGGAGGGCTACGAAAAAGAGATACTTCCTACCTTGCGTGAGGCCCTACGCCTTGAGGAGCAACTGTTTAGCTCTGGGAACGGTACCCCTTCACGGTTGTGGCAGGTGCTGCGCGAGCTTTCAGCGGCGCAATCAGAAGCAGTTGAGCGGTTAGTGCGGGTGTATGTCGATCGCGTGGAGCTGACGATTCTTACCGGCACGGATTTCTAGATAGAGAGAGAGTACAGATG
>JBILUF010000260.1:0-4310 GCA_044371155.1 Bdellovibrionota bacterium | reverse complement strand
CTCAGACGGGAAATACCTCGATGAGGGGCTTTATTTCTGTATGGATTACGATCTGTGGGTACGCATGGCTTCAATCGCGCCATTCACAAAACGGCTGGATAAGACGCTTGCCTACTATCGCATGTATGATGTCAACAAAACTGCCAAGCATCCGGTCGCAACACAGCGCGAGTGCGGCAGAGTGTTTCGGCGCTACTCGATGACACTCAGCAATACCGAGCATAAATTCTCGATTATCATACCGGCGCAGAGCATTTCTACCGGCATTTCGAAAACTATGATGAGCATCGCGGCACAGCGGATGCGGGATTGCGAGGTAATTTTCGTCGACTATTCGGGATCGAAAGAATTCGGGAAAAATCTTCATGATGTGTCACTTGAGCTTGCCGCCGCTTTCGATCACAACAGCATACGATTCCTTAAATCCCGAGCACCCGACCTCTTCTCTGCGATACACAGCGGCATCCAGGCTGCATGCGCTCCGTTAATCATCACATTGCAGGAGGGGGATACGATCAGCCCTGAATTTCTCATTGAGGCTGCCGATCTCTTTCTCCCCGATTGCCAAGGGCTCGCTCTTCCGCTCTCATCGAGACCTGATATCAAAAAGATGCTCTGCAGCGATCCATCAAATCCGATCGAGATACAACCCAGTGCAATCTTCAGACTGCCCTACATTTTTCCAAATTTCGTCATTCGGAAGGTAGCGATGCTCGAGCTCGGTGGCTTCAAGTATCCAGAGAACCCGCCGCTAGCTCTACGTGAACTACTCGCGCGCATCCTTCATAATTGGTGGGCAATAAGCGTCCAAAATACACTCCCTCTTACGCCGGTGCAGCGGGAGAACAGAAGCGAGGAGGCTCTTATGTCGGTCATGGAGCCCTGGATAAACGCTCGAATTCTTCGTGATCTGGATCATGAACGAGAAGTATCGACGTTTACCAAGATGCGCCTTGCCAACGGCAACACCCTACCGATACCCGAACCGGTGAGAGCGCGCGCACAAGAGGTGCTCGAGCTAGCTCCAGCGGGCTGGGAGCAGTTGCGGTTTCTCAAAGACTGGCCAACCATCGTGGAAACCTGTCGCAACCACCCTCATTTTGCGCCAGCCTGGTTTTTCATAGCTCGGTCGCTCGAACACCAAGGAGATACGACAGGCGCGGCGGAGGCCAAAGAGCGATTTGAGCAGACTCTCGAACGGCAGAGAGACTGGTACTAAGGCGCGCGGGCGAGTACGCCTGCAGCCATCTCGGGAGACAAGATCCTCCACCCCCTACCAAACAGCCAAGAGTCCTTGCTGGAGTATTCTCGGCTGGAAAATCCTCAGGTCGAGCGGCAGAAGAGCAGATCTCTTATCGCTCAGCTCTGCCGATACTACTACCCCTCCCACGGCTTATCCCCAGGAATATGGAACACCTTGTGGTCAGCTTTATTGACTGCTTGCACTGACACCGCCTGGCTTAGCTCATCGAGCACATGCTTAATCCGTTTGCCGCTCGCTTCCACCAGCGCGGCCATCTCTTGCTGCTGCGGAGTGGCAGATGGAATTGTACGCAAGAGGTATGCAGCACCAAGCACAGCGCCCAGTGGATTATTGATCTCATGTCGCAAGGTGGCCACCAATGTCTTTACTGTGTCGGTGATAACTGCATTCATCCGCACCTCGTTCAGCTCACGCTGCAGCCGATTGCGATCTATAATCCCCTTTACCAACGGCTCAAATAAAGGCTCTGGCGTACGAGCTTTATTCAGAAAATAACTAGCTCCTGCCTGCACCGCAGCCCCTGGGATCTTAGGATTATCATCAGAGCTCACAGAGAGCACCGCCATCTCCTGAAACCATCCCTCCTGCAATAGCTCTACTCCGCGGCCATCGCCAAGATGCTCATCGAGGATCACTAGATCGAGGGTCCTCTTATCAGCGCGTAGCCTAGCCAGATATTCGCGCGCCTGGGCGAGCGACTCCTTTTGCTCAAGCTCGAGCTCAGGAATAAATGATTTTAGTCTAAGCTGGAGTAGCTTCCGAAACGATGCATCATCGTCGATAATGAGAATTGAACACGGCATGCCTTGATACTACCCTAAAGTGCCAGCAGGCGGGATCAGAAAAGTACATCCGATGCTGTCTGATGAGGACAGCACTCACTGATCCTTTATCCCGCCCCTAGCAGCTCTTGGCGCTCCACAAGGGTGCGATAGAGACCTGGTATCTGGCTTAAAGCCTCGTGGGTGCCGGACTGCACAAGCTGCCCCTTATCAAGCACCAAGACGGTATCAGCCCCCTTAATGGTCGATAGTCGATGAGCGATAATCAACGCCGTACGACCAGCTAAAAGCTCGGCCAAGGCCCGCTGCACCAGGGCCTCACTCTCACTATCAAGAGCCGAGGTGGCCTCATCAAGCAGCAAAATCTGTGGATCGCGCAGCATCGCACGTGCAATCGCTATACGCTGCTTCTGCCCCCCGCTAAGCTGTGCGCCCCGTTCTCCTACAATCGTATCGAGCCCTTGGGGCAGCTTTGCTACAAACTCGTCAAGCCCCGCACGTGCACATACCTTAGACAACTCATCAGCTGATGCAGCGGGCCTACCATACCGCAGGTTTTCAGCGATACTCACCCCAAAAAGCTCCGGCTCCTGTGGGACAAATGAAATGCGCCGCCGTAGATCCGCGGGGGGAATATCACGCAGGTCAACTCCGCCAAGTTTGATACCACCCTGTACCGGGTCATAGAAGCGTAGCAGCAGGTTCACAACCGTGCTCTTGCCAGCACCAGATGGTCCGACTAACGCAACGGTCTTACCCTGCGGTAAAGTAAAGGTCAGATCACGTAGGACCTCATTTGCAGGCCGCGACGGATAGGCAAAACTCACACCTTCAAAGTTAAGCTCAGTTGAGTGGCTTGCCATGGCAGCGACAGGTTCCCCACGAGTGGCCGGTGGCACCCCACGAGCGATTATCTCGAACACCCGCTCGGAGGCCCCCAGTGCCTGCATCAACTCCGCATACGACCCGGCGATAAAAGAAAACGACACCGCGACAATCGCACCATATGCTAAGAATGCGGTAAGATCCCCAGCGAGCAGCTCACCCTTGGCCACCTGAACTACTCCATACAACACCAAGATTGCCAAGGCAGAGTGCAGCAGGAAAGTTACGAATGACTGAAAAAATGCACTAACCCGCGTGCGTGCCATTCCCAAAGAAAGCACCTCGAGGTTACTTCCCTCAAAACGCCTTATCTCATCGGCCTCTCTGTTGAAGGCCTTCACCACCCGAGCCATGCCAAAGCTTTCCTCTGCTGTGACGGAAGCAGCGCCCAGAGCTTTTTGCTGCGCGCGAGAGATCGCGCGCAGTCTCTTTCCCAGCAGTAGAGAGATACCCACGAGAAACAACAACGTGAGGAGCACGATACAGGTCAGTCGACTCGAGATAAAAGCCATCGCTGCTGCTCCAAGCAGCACCTGTAGTGCGTATCGCACTAACACTGAGAGACGAATACTCACTGCATCCTGGATTGCCAGGGTGTCCGCATTAAGCCTGGATACTAGGTCTGCAGTGCGCGAGGTATCAAAGAAATCAATTGGCTGATAGATGATACTCTCAAAGAGCCTACCCCGCAGATCTCGGGCTACGCGCTGACCAAGATAGCCAAAGAGGTAGGTGCGCCAATAGAAGAAAAGCCCCTGCATGGCAAACAGCACCACCAGCAAAGCTCCGACGCCAAGAAGATGCTGGTCGACAAAAGCAACTCCGTAGCGATTCAAGAGATCGCGCGCCAGTGCCGGCAAAGCAAGGTTCACGACTGTGCCGCCAACAAGGCACACAGCCCCAAGCAGCAGCAGCACGGGGTATCTCCGCAGGAGGGCCCAAATGCCATAAAGAGAGCTGCCCTGCACTGTCACCGTTCCTTTAAACATTGCTAGACCTACACCGTCAGAACTGCACCGTGCAAAGTGACCCGTTTAAAATGCACCGCTTAAAAGTCACTGCTAAACCGAGACTGCTAAACCGAGACTGCTAAACCGCGACTGCTAAACCGCGACTGCTAAACCGAAACTGCTAAACCGAGACTGATAAATCTAGACTGATATACCTGGACTATCTTCCTGTACCGTGAGAGGCCCTTGCCAAGGTTACCATACGCCACGCCACACCCTTCGGCCAACCGCAGTAGCAGAAAAAACTAAACCGAATTGATTCGGGTCAACAACCGTTTGTGCGCCGTTTTATACCACGCCTATACCGCTGTAAAAATCTTCGAATGGGCAAAATTCATTGGCGCACCACGTATAATGAATTAGAGTAGC
>JBILUF010000259.1:0-4340 GCA_044371155.1 Bdellovibrionota bacterium | reverse complement strand
AGCTGCCTTCCCACTACCTCGCGCAGCTGCTGGTCTGATAGCTTACCTTCTGCCTTGAGGCGATTAAGCTCTCTGACTTTGTCCGCAGCGGGCATCTCAAGATCGAGGACCACATCCCCCACCTTCTGCTCCAGGGTGGCTTGCGCGGCGGCCTTCTGCGTAGCGGCTTCCTTGGCCGCCTGCTGCTGGGCCTGACGCTCTGCCTCCTTTGCTAAACGCTCCTCAGCCTGCTGACGCTGTGCCTCGACTCTCTCAAGGGATGTTACACGCTGCGAAAGTTGGTCTTGAAATCTATTATTCTCCCAGAGCACTTCGAGGACTCCGATCTCTTTGTCCAGAACCTTCATATCATCTTGCAGCTTCTTGGCCTGCTCCAGGCTAAGCTCTCCAGCGCGTCCCTCCGCACGGCCTTTAAGCTCTTTGCCTACGATATCCCGTAGCTGCTGGTCACTAAGCTTTCCCTCTGCTTGTAGTCGTTTTAGCTCCTTTGCCTTATCAGCCGAGCTCAAGTTCATATCAAGCAAAGCGTCACCCACCTTGCCCTCGAGTGCCGCACGCTCAGTGGCACGGCGCTCTGCAGCCTCTTTGGCCTCTTTTTCCGCCGCTACTCGCGCCTGCTCACGCGCCTCACGCTCCTTAGCCTGCTGGCGCTCTGCTACCTGCGACTCAAGCTTGTCGACTCGCTTCTCTAAGGCACTTTCGAAGTCTCGCCCAGGACGATCATAATCAATCCCCTCGCTATACATATCGATCCCGGCTTTAACACCAACCTGCATCTTTTTAGCCTGCTCAAGCGGCAGCTCTCCGACTGCGCCCTCCTGACCCTTCAAGGCATCATCAAGAAGCCCACGCATATCGCTGCGCGAGAGATTCTTTTGCATCTGAAAGCTTTTAATCAAAGCCGCCTTGTCGTCGGCGTTGTAGTTTGGGTCAAGAACGATATCTCGCAACTCATTCACCATGGCGGCACGAGGCTTGTTCTCCACCCCGTACTCTTTACACATTCTATCAGCCTGCGTGGCGAACCCTTCGCCACGATACCTATCTACCACTCGTGAGGCGATCGGCTGCACCGCTTCAGCAGCCGCACTCTTGTCTACGCCGAAACAAAATTGCGCTATCTTCTCTACATGACCCTTTAGACGATCCTCGGCTCCGCTCTTATACCCCTCATGCAGACGGGTATAGATCGCCTCCTGGCCGATCCTTTCAAGGCTTGCTGACACCCCGGCATCACCCAACACCGGTCCAGCGATCTCACGAAACTTCTTGACCGAATCGAGTGCACCGTTCCGATCCAATAGGCCGTTCTCTACCGGGGTATCATTACGACCGAGTGCACGGGCCATCGCCTGCTCCACTAAATCAACCCTGCCGACAGCCACCAGCTCTTTCATCAGCGCCTCACTCTTTGCTATCTTATTGTGAGAGATGAGATCCTCGAGCTGGTCGGCCTTGGCCTGGGCGAGCTTATCCGGAATGGACTGCACTGCCTGGGTCGCCTCGGCAACTCCGGCCGAGGCCGATGCTACGGCAGACTGGGATGCCGCCTGAGCGGTGGCCGGTGGCGGCGGTGAAACTTGAGCGGCTGCCACAGGAGCAGCCTGCTGCACGGCCTGCGGCACAGGTGCTGATGCGGTCTTTGACTCTGTGGGCTTTGGCGCCGCGGGCTTTGCATCTAAAAATCCATCCAAGGAGCTGCTCACTGCCTTCGCCCCTGGTATCTGACCCATCGCGGCCTCTTTGGCCCCCTTTGCCAGATCATCGGTTTTGGTGAGTGCGCCGGTAGCAGGAGCTGCGGGCCCCGTATTGTTAAGATCCTTGGCTTTATCAGCTACCTCACGCACAACATTCTTAAGAGAAAAATCCTGGCCAGCCATGGCTCCTCCTGGTTAACGGGTTGGATACAGCGTGAATGAGTTGTGTGTGGGTTGGCGCGCTCTTCCTTAAGCGGCAAGCACTGACGACTCTTCCCTGATTCAGTGAGGGAAATCGTCAGGAGCATAGATGAGCTCAACGAATGGGAGCTAACTTTTTTGGATTCAAGCCTACTCTGCCCCATCAAGGCTTTGGGGGCCCATGTGGCGCATAGGACTGCGACCAAAAACCCTTTCAGAAAAACACCACTCCTTTCAATGGGTTGTGCTTATAGACCATAGCGCAGAGGCAAGGCCCAAGCCCTAGCGGCCAGGCCCATTTGAGTAAGGTCTGGCACACCCATAGAATGCGTCCTCCTCTTAATCCAAGAAGCTTTCGATGGACCGCATCACTCAGCTACAGGGTATCTCGCGTTGGAGCAGGGTTGCAGTCGGTGCAGCAGCGCTACTTGAACTCGCCACGCTGCCTGGGTGCAGCGTAGCCCCCTCTCCTACACCCGATCCCTCCGCACACAGCTGGATATGGCCGCGGGGATCGCACCAACCGATCCGCCGTGAGGAAAATGGCTGCTTATGGCGCACCTGGCAGGTCCAAGATTCAGCGGTCACCATCATCCATGTGCGTAACCATCATCTAGCGGGATATGACTCGCCAGACGCTCCGGCCGCAGCCCCGTTCTGGGAGGCACAGTCGCAGATGTTTCAACTGATGGAGGAGTGCGCGACTCAATATCCTATCGCGGCTCTGTATGGGGACGGGCCAACAGATCGGTTTATTCAGAGCTACAACCAAAAACTCGCCGCTCAAAGTGCCACGCTTGGGGCAACTAAACCCAACGATCTTAAAGCGCTCTTAAACGGCACCAGTGAATCTATCAAGGCGCAAGGGGCGCTGGCAGGATTTGCCATTCGACATGCTATGCCATTGCATTACGGCGAGAATTTCGAGCTAGCCGAGCGCGCACGTGCAGCGCGTTTGGCCAAGGCCCCTGATGCGGACGATCTCGTGTTGCGCCAGCGCGAGGATTTTCTTCTCTCCCGCATCCTGGCCGATTTCCCTCAGGGCAATGTTACAGTCATAACCTCTTTCGGCGCCGATCATTACCTTTGGGATAATATTGCGCGCTGGAATGAGGCCCATCCTGGATACAAATTCTCGCTCATCGAGGTGTCAGCGCATAAAGTCCGCGAGCTTGGATTTGAGCTACCATCACAGCTTCGGTAGCAGAAGCTACCCTCCCCCCCTTGTCGTCAACTAGGCAGAGCGCTACTGTGTCGCCACGCACTATCAATTACATGGAGCACCTGTATGCAACGTGAAACTCCAAGCTCTGCTTTGCCGTTTGGCGCCTCCCTCCCGGCCTTCTCCCTTCCCAGCACCACAGGGGCAACGATCGGCAGCGATTACCTAGCCGGCGCAAAAGCTGCGTTGGTGGTATTCTCGTGTAACCACTGCCCATATGTGCGAGGGAGTGATGAGATGTTGCTCGGAATCATCAAGGCGTTTCTGCCCCAGGGGCTTAAAGCGGTTATCATTAGCTCCAATGATGCAACCCAGTACCCGGAGGATAGCTTTGAGAAGATGCAGGCGAAGGCCTCGGCGGCAGGCTTCCCGTGCCCCTACCTTTACGACGAGAGCCAATCAGTAGCACGCGCCTTTGATGCGCAGTGCACTCCGGAGTGCTACCTCTTTGATAGTAGTGGGAACCTTGCCTACCACGGCACCATTAACGACAACCCCAAGGACAAAACCAAGGCATCCACGGACTTTCTCTCGGCCGCGATATCACAGGTGCTCAGCGGGGCGCCGGCGAGCCCAAATTACGTCCATCCAGTGGGCTGCTCCATTAAATGGAAGCTAGTCTAAATAACCCGAACAAGAAGAGTTCTGCTTCATCCCACCCCCCTTCTCTGCTATAACCGGAGGGGTCATATAATCGCCTACCTGCCAGGGATACCTCTACTCTGAGCAGGCGCCAATCTGATCTCATTTTGCATGGGAAATTTTAATGAGCATTAACTTTGATTCTTTAAAGCGCCTTGCCCTCACTATCCGCACTCTCTCAATCGACGGGGTCGAAAAGGCTAACTCCGGTCATCCCGGGCTTCCACTGGGCGCCGCCGACTATTCCGCGGTGCTGTGGGGTCAGCATATGCGATTCAACCCAAAGGATCCGAACTGGGCCAACCGCGATCGGTTTATTCTCTCTGCAGGTCATGGCTCGATGCTGGTCTATTCTCTACTGAATCTCTTTGGGTACGATCTGCCGATGTCCGAGCTGCAAAAGTTCCGCCAATGGGAAAGTAAAACCCCAGGGCATCCAGAGTTTGGCTGGACCCCGGGCGTTGAGACCACAACCGGCCCACTTGGACAGGGATTTGCTAACGGTGTTGGCATGGCGCTATCGGGCAAGATGCTCGCGGCGCAATACGGAGAGGATCTATTTAACTTTAAGGTCTACG
>JBILUF010000258.1:0-4345 GCA_044371155.1 Bdellovibrionota bacterium | reverse complement strand
GATTCTTGGTGTCCTATGATAGCTCGCCCAATGGTAGTGTGTTTGAACTGCGAGTGGGGCGTTTAATCGTCTCGAATCAGCCGTCTACTGACAATGTGCTGTATCTTACCGATTCAACCGTATCCTCGAGCCATGCGATTATCCGGGTGAGTCAATCAGGGGAGATACAGGTGCTTGATCAGCTCTCTGAGCACGGTACATCGATTAAGCGATTTGGCTCTGCCGAAGTGGTAAGGCTGTCAGGCGATAAGGCATCGGTCGAACATGGAGATACGCTAAGCTTCGGGGATCGAAACTTTCACGTGTGCACTGTCCCGCGTGAGGGATAGGACTACCAACAGGGGATACGTAAGTGCGACTAGGGGATGATCATCTCATGAGTCTTCAGCCGGGGGCGGTAATCGCCGGTCGGTATGAGGTTGTAAAGTGCCTCGGAGCAGGCAGCATGGGATTGGTCTATGCATGTCGGCATCGTGAGCTAGCCGGACACCTGGTTGCCATCAAAGTGCTCTTCCCCGAGGTGGCTCAGGATAAGATCTCGGCTGCGCGGTTTCGTAACGAAATCTTTGCCTCCTATGGAATCTCTCATCCAAATGTAGTGCGGGCCTACGAGTACCTCCGCGAGGAGGATTTAGTCGCCTACACGATGGAGTTTGTGGGAGGCGGCGACTTGGCAGATCGGCTGGGCAAACCCGGCAAGCTCATGGCGATTGATGAGATCGCCAACTTGCTCTCCCAGATGTGTGCTGGAGTGCAGGCGATCCATGATGCGGGGATCGTGCATCGTGACCTTAAGCCAGAGAACATCCTACTTACCACCGATGGCCAGGTGAAGATCGCCGACTTCGGTATCGCACGCACTGGCCATGGTCCAAAGCTCACCGAGCACGGTGGGGTTGTTGGAACGATTGATTACGTTAGCCCTGAATACATGCTTAACTCCCAGGTGGATTGGCGCTCAGATATCTATGCGCTAGGGGTCTTGGCGTATGAGATGGTAACGGGAGAGGCGCCGTTTCGTGGTGATAGCGTCTATGCCACCATGACAAAGCGTTTAAAGGAGGATCCTGCGCCGCCCAGCTCACTTCGACCGGATTGCCCAGAGGAGCTTGATCGGATCATTCTACGCGCGATGGCGCGCGACCCCGAGCAGCGCTATCAGTCGGCCGCCGAGATTTACTATGATCTATCTGTTTTGAATCCGGAGGCGGCCGAAGATGGCCAGCGCTCTGAGGTGCGTCTTTCCACTACGCAGGCTTCTCGGTATATCGGGCCATCGGTGAACTCGCTTCAGTTTGGATCTGCTGAGGCGGTGATCGCCGAGCCAAACACAGCGCACACCCCGGGGCACCCAAATAGAACTCATGGTGCAGGTGCTCCAGTGCGACCGGAGGCAGTGAGGTCATCGATGCTCAAAGTCGATCCCCACTCTTCCCAGCCAGGTGCGGCGGAGCCCTCAAGCCCCGGCCGCAGCGCGCGGCGTGGAGCCTCCTATGAGGGAACGACCATCATCAATCCAGAGATTTTCGAGCTAGCATCGGCGTTTGATGAGGTGCCTGAAGAAGAGCCCATGAAGATGGAGCGAATCCTCTCGCGACGATCTGGCTCTTCGGATGAATGGGGGCACCGGGAGCTGCGTCAAAATCCCCAGGTAGTGAAAGGGGGGATAGGGGATGAACGGCTTCGGACTTTGTCGCAGTCGATTGAACCTAAGTCCCGTCCGTTATGGATTGACATTGTTTTAGTGTGCCTGATGGTTTTAGTGGGAATTGGGGTGGGCTTTGCGGTGTTTAGTGCCGCCTTCCCAAATACTGTTGGACCTAGATCAGAGCAGCCTTTGGAGAGTGCACCTCCCGAACGGTAGCTTCCGAGGGGACAGGGACGTAATCCGACATTGTCGGTCAGGATGGGGTTGGATATAGTGGAATTAGGAAGATAAGGGCTCATGAAATTACTCATCGCAGATAACTCCACTGAAGCGCAGGCATTTTGCGCCAAGCGCATAGAGGCGTTTAATCAAAGCGATATGGAGATGCTTGATCTCAAGGTCAAGCTGGTGAGCGAGCGCGATTTTCTTGAGCGTGCCCAAGAGGCGGATGTCATCGTTCTTGGCTCTGGACTCGGCGAACGTGCGATTGTGATGGCGCGTCAGGCCATGGCCAGCGCGCCGTGGCTGCACATCGTAATGTTTGTGACCGAGGAGGCGTACGGAGGCGGTGCGTTTCGTGCAGCCCACTCCGCGGGAGTGCGTAAAGTTTTCCCAGATAACGCCAGCCCTCTCGATTTCCTTCAGGAGCTAGTTGCTATCCATGCCGAGTTTCGGCGCGAGGGACGGGCTCGCGAGGGACGCCTTGTGGTGGTAACGCATGCCAAAGGAGGGGTCGGAGCCACCTCAGTCACGGCAGCGCTTGCTGAGGTATGCAGCGTATTTCATCGACGCACGATGCTATGGGATCTTGATGTAGAGACCCGCGATCTGAGCCGCGCGCTTACGGTCAATGGCGTTGAGGCGAAGGTAGTCAGCGCTTGGGTTAACGGCAGTCGCGAAATATCACGTGAGTCACTAAAAGACGCCCTTATTCCGATCAGTAGCGATGTTTCTGTTCTGATGCCGCCCGATCGCATGGCGGAGTCTATGGATCTTGTGTGTCATACCGATGGCATGGCGATCGCGCAGCGAATCGTGGAGCTCTCGCGAGTGCTCTTCGATACGGTGATTGTCGACACCGGTGGTCGGATGGGTCCGGCTGCCGGAGCGTTGCTGCGGGCGGCTGATGTAGTGCTGTTTGTGATTGATGACACTGTGCTTGGACTCACGGCGGTAGATCTCTACCTGTCGTTTGTAAAGACCCTCGTTGGAGGCACGGAGCGGATCGTCTTCTTGATCAACCCATTCTCAGGCGCAGGGCTGCAGCCGGAACAGATTGCTGCAGAGCTTGAGCCAGCGCACAACCTTGGGGTGGCCCCATGGCGGTTGCCGATGATGCCACATGATCAAAAGGCTGAGGGGTGGCCCGGCACCGGCAGAACGTTATACAGTATGGGCCATAAGCAAACCCGCGCCACTTTAGAGCGGGTGGCAAAGGAGCTGGGGTTGATAGATGCGCAGCCATCCGCCGCAGCTAGCTCTAGCTTTGGCTCTGCCCCGGCTGATTCCCAGGGGGCTAAGCAGGGCGGCAGCTGGGTCAAGAAGTTGTTAGGGGGTGGTCGTCCAGGGGCTGGGCAGGGGTGAGTGCTTACGACTCGCTTCGCTCTTATTGGTCTTATTGGCGCCGTTGATTAGTCCCGGACTCAAGGCTCATTTCTTCATTTGAGAGCGATCCATAGTAGCGCGCCGGCGGAGAGTTAGAGCCCTTTTTGACCTTATCTCAAGTTGCCAGGTCTATCTGAGTGTATTTTTTGTAGTTTCGGGTCTGGGTGGGGTCTGCTATGCTGTGAGCTGAGGATTTTTGGAGTGGGCTAACTCATTCAATATTCTTCGTTTTTAGGTTAACTTGCTTTAGTGTTCCTTTGGGAGAGTAAAAGTATGAATTGCGATAAGAATTTTGTGAAAGCTGCCGATACAGAAGGCAAGGAGATTGAGAAGCAGCGTGGCGCGAGTCTCGTTGAGTACGCTTTGTTGGTGGCCTTGATCGCTGTTGTTGCGATCGCAGCGCTGACGGCATTGGGTGGCGGAGTGAGCGCTAAGTTCTCATCGGTTAACTCGTCCCTTGCGGGGGCAACAAACTAGGCTTTGGCTTAGTTTAGGGCGCCTCCCTTAGGTACTCTACCCGAGAGAGGCGCTTACCTTAGCGCTCGTTTTTGGCATTCTCACTCCAAGACAGGCAGGCCCGTACTTTAAAGTCGAGGTTGTCTGCCGGTTAATGGGGGAAAGTTTATGAGAAGCCAATTCGGAAGCGCTGGCTCTGGTAATAGATCAGACAAGGCTCGGCTCCTGATTCTAGCGGGACTGTTTGCCTGCCTTTTTTCAATCACCCTTGGGGTGGTGTTTCTCTACTCTGGCTCCTCCCGCGCAGCGGTCAAGCCGGTTGTGGTTGAGAAAGAGATCGACGTTCGAATGGTCGATGTCTTGGTGCCTCTCAAATCTGTGGAGGCTGGTCAGCCTCTTGACCCCGCGAATTTCAGGAAAGATTCCAGGCCTGCTGTTGGGCTACCCAGCCGTGTGGTGCGTGACTTCGAGGAGATTAAAGGTCTCTATTCCCGTTCCTTGATTGTAGAGGGGCAGCCCCTTCACCGGGACTTTATCACTAATATCCGCCCGAACAGCCCAGTAACAGGGAAGATTCGAGAGGGTCAAAGGGCAGTAACTATTTACACCGATGTGCAGAGCGCTGGGGAGGGATGG
>JBILUF010000257.1:0-4352 GCA_044371155.1 Bdellovibrionota bacterium | reverse complement strand
AGGCGCTAGCGGAACGGCTGAAAGCGCGTGACTCCCTCAAGGAGTTATTAGAGCTTGTAAAGAGGTTAAAAGCGCTCGAACCACTGCGCGAGTCCACCGGTGAAAACGTACAAGCGCTCAAAAGAGCCCTGGATGCCCTTGAGCAGAGATTACGAGAATTACAAAGCTTAGGAGCAGATGACGCCACCATACGGGGACTAATCGATCAGTTCCAGGACCTGCTGTGGAAACTAATCTTTGGCGACACAAGCGAACCGGCCAAAAGTCTTGTAGCCTCGATTGAAAGTATCGACCCCGATGGCAGTGGTATCGCACGCACGCCAGAAGAATGTTTGATGCTTGCTGGCGCCGAGGCTGACGGGACTCCCGGACAGGCGCAAGAGTAGTGCTGGGCGGGTGACACCCTACTTCACCCGCTTACACTTCGCCCCACAGGCCTTGTAGAGCTTCTTAACCAGCACATCACGCTTTTTGGAATACGAAATCCAAAGCTGACGATTAGCCTCCGTGCTGTTGCCGGCAGCAAGGCAGGAATTTAGCTGACCTAGGTACGAGTCGCGGGCACTTGCGCACGCGTCGCGCTGATTTACCACGACATTAAAGTCGTTGTTACAGCTACTAACCTCAGCAGTGAGGTAAGCGTTTGACGCCTCGGCCGAGTTCACATAACTACACATCGAATAGATATAACTTCCGAAGTTATACGAAGTCATATTCCACTGGTCGCAATCAGAGGCGTAAAAATACCCCGAGTAGCAGTAACTATCGTAGGTGCCCATAAAACACCCCGTCGGCACCGCATGCGCAGTTGACGCCACCATACACGACATAAACCCAAGCAAAATCTTCTTCATGTCCTCTCCCCTTGCTGACCAAACGAACGAAACAGCCGAGGGTGTCATGGCCCAAAACCGTAATCAAAGGGGTGTATCAACAGGTGATACACCCCCACCTTGGAATTGGACAGCAGAGTAAAAACCCCGCTACATTGCACGCCCACAATGCGAAGCTACTTCTGAGAAAACAGTATGCTTGTTGCCAAGCGGGTCTTGATAAAACTACTCACCGAGTTTCGGGATAACACATGTGCCCTCAATGGGGCCCGCCCGATACCCCCAGCGATTGATATCATCGCATTTGCGGTGCTTGCCCTCGTAAAGGAATATCACCACCAGCTTACGCACCACGACGAGATTCATGATCTGCTTGACCGATGCAATGCCAGCATCGTAGCGGACAACCCACCGATGCCGCGCGACTATCGCCAAGCCGATATGCTCCCTTTTACACTGACTCGCGCAATCATCGAGCAGGACCACTTGGTCCTATCCGGAGACAATGGAGAGTTTGCTCCCCTCACCCACCCCAAATCAGACCTTCGATGGCACATCTATAATGTGCTCTGGTTCGCTAAAGGGGCTATCGATCGAGAGGCGATATTACCTGGCCTGTTCAAGAACCTTGCTGACACCCTAGGGTATGTGGAAGAGGCCGCGGGGCTTGCTCGATCCCTGTTTGACAGCGATGAGGAATTCTACCTAGCCGCAGAGGAAGCCACACCTCCAAATACTTATCCCGGTCAGTTTTCGGACCGAATAGCAAAACTAAAACAGGGTCACACTCTTTTACAGATGCAGCAGATTTTTATGCCGCTAGAGCTTAAGGTAAAAGACAAGATCGCAAAAACAGCACTGTCCCTTGAAACCCCAGACCGGCCCACAGCGGTGCAACTAGAGCTGCCGGTGGGGTAATCACCGAAATGGTGATCCTACCCCAGAGCACTACGCCAGATCGCACGCCGCGGCTGCGAGCGGCGCAGTGTGAGAAGCAAAGGAGGGTGGTTGGGGGTGCGCAGGTAAGCGCGACCTCAGAATTATGAGTTCGACATGTTGGGATCGAGAAAATTTTACTTATCCCCCCCTAACCCCCCAACCTTCACATTCCAACTCACCGGCCAGGAGGCTTCGCCTTGGGTGTAGGCACCTTCACCTTGCAGGATGCCGGTGATGGCGATCTGGCTTAGCGAGGTGCCTGGTGTGGTGCGAGATGAGCCGCAGTGGAGCTTATCACTGGTAGAGACTTCTGGTGTCACGCGCATGGTTGGACTACGGCCGGGAAGTGGAAATCCGGTGATTCCGGTGCGCTGGAGTGTGATCTGTAGTGCGCTGGCTAGGGAGAGGGAGCAGTCGGCTTCAACGGGCGCAGGATAGGTGGCGATGATTACCATGTCGGCCCGGGTGGTGGCGTCCGTGGTGTTGGCTTGAAGTGTTGCAATATCGGCGGGGGTGAACTCTCTTTGGCCGAGATAGAGCCGTAGCTCGGTGCGGGTGGAGTTCATCAGTGCTACGGAATTGGTGAGCTCGCGGTCGGCCCGTCCGAAGGTGACGGTGTGGGCATCAATAACCGGTGGTGGGCTGGTGGGTGCTGGAGTTGGCACCTCGTGTGGTGGCTCGGGGGTTAGCGGTGCCGTGGTGGGCAGATAACTTGGGTAGTAGTCAGGATCGATATCCTGAGCCGCTGGCGATGATGGGTGGTAGTCGGTGGGGGGAGCGGCTTCGGGGACAGTTTGGGCCGGGGTGTTTTTGCTTTTAACTGTTACCTTATACCGGGGTTTTTCGGATTGGGTTCTGGTGAAGGTACGCTTGGGGCCGCTGGGTGCTAAGGCGCTAATGATGGCGGAGCCGACAAGTGCACCCAGCAACAGAAGTGCTGCGACTTGGTGTGTGGGGTGTTGGTCGCGGGCAACAACGTAGCAGTTTGAGAGGCGGTCATGCAGCCCCTGGCGGGTGGGTGAATAGAGGTAGCCGATATAGATCTGCCAGACGATAAATAGGTAGAGGAGTCCTCCTATCAGGGCTATCACGAGCGGGATAAACGCGGGGCCGCTTTTAAAGATGGCGGTCGTGATCACTACTAGGATTACGGTGAGTAAGATGGCGCTAAAGGGTAAGAGCGCCCGGATGAGGTAGCGCATCCCGGCTTCCCAAGGGGAGCAGCGAACGCCGTCGGCATTTACCACGTAGAGACCAAGGAGCCGTTTTCCGACTGTAGCCTGCCAGCGGCCTGATTCCATCAGAATAAAGTAAATCGGCGGCAGGATAAGGGATGCAAGGGCGTAGGCTAGGATTGTGCCCATAACGGGCATAATCAAAATGAGTGTCATGCTGCTTCCACCCGAAAATTGGTCGGGGGTCAGAAAAGGTTTTATGAGGTAGCTGTTAAGAAGATTAAAGATTAGGGCCATGGGTAGGCCTAGGATGACGGTATCAACCATGAAGGCCACATAGCGGTGGAACCTAAGTCCGCGGCGTGGACTGCCTGGTATGGGGAGAATGGCGTCGGGGTGCGGAGTGTTATCGTTGGCCTCTTCTGCCTGGGTGCTGGCCTCTGGGTTGGTGGAGGCAGAGTGCTCGGTTGTTTTTTTTCCGTACTGCTCGGCGCACTCGGGGCATACGACAGCTCTTCCTTCGATTGATTTGCCGCAGTAGTTGCAAAGCATCTTGGTGTGGCTCCTTAGGCGTGGGTAAATCAGGATCTAGTGTCGAGGATATCGGCAGGACCTAGTGTTCGATAAAGGCGGGAATATCGAACCTTGTTTGAGCCGTTGGTAGCTCCGCGTCAGGCAACGGCCTCCGATCCCCGGGCTACCCCTTTACGATGCGATATACTGTGCCAGAGCCGTACGAGAGCAGATAAAGCTCGCCGGCGACATCCTCGCCAAATGAGCTGATGTTGTGGTGGGTATCTAGGAGCAGCTCATTTTTCTTGCCATCGAGAGAGATTGCCCAGATTTTGCCGCTTACGAAGTCGCCGTAAATATAGCGGCCTTGGATCGTGGGGATTTCTTGGCCGCGATAGACAAAGCCTCCCGTAATGGACGCCCCAACGGTATGGGGATAGGTGTGCAGTGGTGCGATGAATCGCTCGGGGGCACAGTTGCTGCGGGGGTAGTAACAGGCATTGCCCTCTACGTGGCTCCAGCCGTAATTTCCGCCTTTTTTGATCTTGTTGATCTCCTCATAGGCGCTTTGTCCTACGTCTGGGGCCCAGAGTTGGCCGGTCACTCGGTCAAAGCTAAATCGCCAGGGGTTTCTTAGACCGTAGGCATAAATTTCAGAGCGGATGTCGTTTCCCTTAAATGGGTTGTCGGCAGGAATTCGATAGCTCTTATCGGCCGGCGGTTGGTTGACATCAATGCGGAGGATCTTACCAAGGAGGGTGTTGAGTTTTTGTCCGTTACCTTTGGGGTCGCCGGCTGAGCCGCCATCACCAAGGGCAATATACAGGTAGCCGTCTGGTCCAAAGCGAATCTGGCCGCCGTTATGGTTGGCGTAGGGCTGCGACACACGAAG
>JBILUF010000256.1:0-4355 GCA_044371155.1 Bdellovibrionota bacterium | reverse complement strand
GCAGTATGTGTTCATTAACGCTTGGAATGAGTGGGCAGAAGGAGCTCATCTTGAGCCGGATCGGCGCCTAGGCTACGGCAATTTGGTTGCCACTGCTGAGGCGATCCTCGAGGCGCGGGAGTCCGCGAGTGGGATTCGAGATCTTACCCGGTCAAAGCATGGTTCGCTATACAATGCACGCTGGCGCCGACTAGAGCGACTGTTTCGAGGTCGGATTAACCACGGGGCCTACCAATTTCTCGCTGACTACGAGGGTGTTCTATCGTCAATCTATTCCCGGCATCCTGATCGTGTCTCTTTCGCGGTTGAATCTGCGGTCCCTGTCTGTCGAGTAGGGGGTGAGGTCATCGAAGTATCATCAAGAGGGGCGATCGCGAAAGTTAGTCAAGCAGTCGATAAGATGAATGCAGTGCCCTCATTTGGGTTTGTGGTTCTGCAGTACAACAAGCCTGAACTATCGCTTCAATGTGTCAATTCTATTAAAGCACTTGCCTCACCGAGATTCCATATTCATATCGTAGTTGTAGATAACGGCTCATCCTCCGAAACGGTTGAAAAATCAAGGAAATTTTTTAGCGCCGATCCCCTTGTCTCACTCGTGTTGCTCGAGACGAATGCGGGCTTCGCGCGAGGCAATAATGCTGGATATAAGTTTTGTCGGGAAACTTTAGGATCTGATTTTATAGTCATTCTTAACAACGATACTATTATTGAGGATACGAACTTTCTCCCAAGGTGTCGCGAGCTGTTTGACGAGTGGGGGTATTCGCTCCTGGGGCCTGACATAGTACTGCCCAGCGGTGGACATCAAAACCCTTGGAACGATTATGTTTATACGCAGCAGGAATGGAGCGAGCTCGCAGGGGCATATAGGCGGAATCGGAAGGATTTTGCGGCTGGAAAGGGCGCAAGGTTTCCGATTCCAGCGGTTCATTCTGATGCTTTTCCCACCGTTCTGAACCCGATCCTGCATGGGGCCTGTATTATCGCCTCTCCCCTGTTTATCCGCCGACATGAAATCGTCTTTGATCCGCGCACATTCCTATATGGTGAGGAGTTTCTACAGGCAACAAATGCGCTGATAGACGGGGAGCTCCTGCTTTACTCTCAAAGCCTTCAGATTCTGCATAATGAGTCATCCTCAACGGCACAGATCCCTAGTGAAGCGCGAATGATGATGGGATATGATAATGCGCTGCACGCACTCGCACTAGTTGAAAATAAGCTCCGGTGTGCATTAGGCCTACACTCAAGCGCTGAGAGTACCATTGAATCTATCGAGGTGGCGTCAGCGCTAAACCCTCAAAAAAAAAATATCTTGGTAGACCTGCTGTTTTGCCAGGGGGGCTATCATGGTGGTGGTGAGTATGGGAAGTCGATCTTCCGAAGTCTTGTGCAGCGTCTTGAAACTGCCTCAGCTGATATCGACATATGGGCGGCGGTTCATCCTGGTATGCATCTCGATCGCTGGGTGTGGGATCTATGTAAGGAGCACCATGTGCGCCTGATTAAGGTGGAATCATTCGATGAAATCGTCGAAGTTGTAGACACAGAGATGTTTGAGTCGTTTTTCACCCCCGCGATTGTGGTGTACACGGGATATGAGTACTGGGTCAAAGCGGGCGGGGAACTTAAGTTCAATGCGAATAAGACCCGCATTGTTGGTTGCCTTCATGACATTCGGGATCTGGAGTTTTGCCTGGATGCGGAGAGAGTAAGAAAGCACCAAAAGGCTCTAGGCTGTGGCAGCCATTCGCTCAACCCGCTGCACGGGCAATCGCATGACTCCCTATGCACCTCTGAGTATGCCGAGCAACTTCGAAAGATGTACCGATCGATTATCTGCTCCCCCTCCGCGAAACACCTCGTAACGCCGTCGTCATATTGCCGGGAAAGCATGCTGAGGCACCTAGGTGGAGAGGCTGCACGAGTTCACGTTTTATACTCACCCTTGAAACCTAACCTGACCCCCCAGCAACGCCGGTCTTGTGAGCTAATCGGTAACGAAGAAAAGTTCGCACTATTTGTGAACGGTGCTCGCGAGGAGAAGAACGCAGCTGCTGCCATACGGGCATTCGAGAAGATATTTGCCAGTCAGGCAGTCGATTCAGGATTAAAACTGGTCATAACTGGGCTTCCGTATTTTGAGGCAATTGGCCTCAGCGATATTTCTAACAAGGACCGCTTCATACTACTTCCGCAAGTTGAAGCTGCGGACTTAGAGGATCTGCTGCAACGCGCACTCTTTCTTATCTATCCATCGCTCGGGGAGGGTTTCGGTTACCCACCGCTAGAGGCCATGAAATATGGTACCCCTTCAATCGCCTCAAGAACGAGCTCGATTCCCGAGATCTATGGTGATGCGGTGGTGTACTGTGACCCATTCAATATAGATTCGATAGTTGATGCTGTCATAGAGATTCTAGACAATGGCATAGACCCTAGCCGTCTTCAGAAGCGATACCATGAGATCCGGTCTCGACAGGATCGGGATACGCAGGTTTTGCTTGATCTAATCCTTCATGGAAGCTCTATCAGCCGTAATGAGGCGAGCATTACTCAATGCATCGCCTCTGCGTAATGCTTCCGAGCATTTATGGGTGACTAGTTGTGCCTTCGTATCGCGGCGAAGGGAGCGTTTCAAGGACTGAGGCCGTCTATTGAGTGTTTTTGGTACGGGTGTAACGGCGGAATCCTGAATGAGTTTCTATCTACGGTCCATTTGGTTGTTAGTTCTTCACGTTCTTAGGTGGAGAGAATGACGGGAATCCCCAATGGAAGGGGGGCTCTCGGAGGTCTTGTGGGGCTATGGCAGGTGACTACACCCCTTCAAGGCTGCTCTGCAAATGCTCGGGGGTTTTTGGGGAGCACGCCGCAGTCGCGGAGCAGTCACTTCGCTATAGCAACGTCAGATGGCTTCACTACCTTGTAAAGGCTCAGTAATGATAGCCGCTGAAGCGGAGCTAGTTCGGCTACGTTTGATAAATCGACCGATGAGGAGGCTATAACCCACTGGGTACCATCAGGTAGGTCGCTTGCGGTAAGCTCCTTATCAAGTGGTTGGCTCACCACCGAGGTCCTTAGTGGTAGGTGAAATCTGATGTAAGAAACTCTCCCAAAAGGTTCGTCTGTGATGATCGCACCGGTTGATTTGGGAGCCGTCGCAGCGGCCAGCAGCTTTGCCTCTTTGATGAGTGGGGTAACATCACGCATGTGGAGTAGTTGCCACTCCGTTGAGCGTATATTACCCAAGCCTACAAACAAAGTGACTACCATCGCGTAGCAGAGCACACGAAGTCTGTTAATAGCTGTGCTCACAAACAGAGCCAAAAACAGAAGTCCTGCAATCCAGATTGATTGGGGCAACATGGCTTGATGATTCCAGTCTTGTATTCTTGGCTGGTATAGCGCAAAGAGGTCGGGAGCGTCCCACGGAAATAGTCGCATCTGCGGGGCAAAAACAAAAAGAAGCGTACTACACCCCACCAATACTCCCAAAGTCTCCACGAAGCGAATGGCACCCCAGATCTTGGAGTCTTCGAGCGTGCGCTGTACGCTGAATGACGATAGCGCAACGGTAAATACAAGGGGTGCCAGAAAAGCCCAATAACGCACATGTAGACGATTTGCCTCAAAGGCGTTGGTAGTTCCAATTGAGAACGAGAAGGCAGCAACCAGGGCTAGTATGCACGTGAAAACCCCAAATACGATCATGCTGAGAAGTGCGTGTTTAGAGCCTAGTTCGCCCCTTCGTCTTTCCTCCGCTAGGCACAGGCAGTTTCCCCACAACGCCGGAGCGTAGATCGCCGCAAGTACAGACGCATGCGCACATGCAAACCAAATAGATCCAAGGGCGAGGCGGGACAAACCTAGGGTTTCCAGCGACTTGCTCGCAATTCCGGAGTAGACTGGGCCACTAAATCCCAGCGGAGACAATACAAGTCGGGCCTCGAAAAACGATCGAAAGCCGCTAATCGTGAGGTAGCAAAGGCAGAGAGCAATAACCAGATCCTTCAAAACATCACGAAGCAATAGTTTGCCTCCTCCAAACAACGCCGCATATGCCAGGACGCCAAAAGCCGTTCCAACACTGATTGCAACCCCATGGGGTTTGGTAAGAATCATCCCGCCGGCGAGCAGGCCTATCGTCGCTGGGATGAGGAACCCACCGGGGCTCCACCATCGCAGAATCAGCCATATCTGAATCAGGAATAATACCATCAAGAAAATTTCTGGCATCGAGGCCACGCTGTAAACACTGATGCCTGCGATAAAGACGAATGAGGCAGCCAGCCAAGATTGATTGTGGGGCAAGACCTCTCGAGAGATGCCCCAGACTAGCCATGCTGCTAATA
>JBILUF010000013.1:0-14337 GCA_044371155.1 Bdellovibrionota bacterium | reverse complement strand
TGGCGCCTGCGTTACGCGAAGCGATAGTAGATATCTGCCAGGCCACCCGTGGCAATCCGATCCTGCAGTACGGAGCATCGACCCGTGCTGCGCTGATGTTACAATCCGCCACCAAGGCTTGGGCCGTAGTAAACCGCAGAGATTTCGCCATCGAAGACGACTTAAAGTCAGTGCTGCCATTTGTCTTGCTGCACCGACTTAAGTTTCATAGCGGAGTGGGCGACCCACGCGCCGCCCTGAGCGACTTAGCCACGCCGATCTTAGAGCGGCTTATCAAGGCGGGGGCTTAGGGCGCCGCGGACGGCACATCCTCGCGGTGTACCTGGCGCGGTGTACCTGGCGCAATGAGGTGCGAGACACTACTTCGCCATCTCCAGCGCCAGAACCCCCTTAGGTTAAAATCTGCCAGGTCGGCGTCAACACACGACATTTACAGGCTGACCCGACGTTAAAGGATTTTTCGCGGCAAAACAGAAATTTAATGAATCGAACAACTCCCTCAAGCATCTGCATGGTGCACTATTGCACGCCAGTCGGTAGAGCTTACCTGCACGGAGTGTTGAATGTTCATCGAGCCCAACGGATCGTCCCCTTCCCCTGACTGGAACTCCGGTGGCTCACCCGACCTTAAGCGATCCGGATTCGACGATAGCAAGAAAGACCAACAGAGTGGCACACCTCGCCCAGCGGCCGAGATGCACAAGGCGAGCTATGTCGAGGCGGAGCCAAATCGTGGCGCTGCTCATCAGATGCTCAGCACCCACATGGCCAATCGCGGCGGAATGGTGATTGCAAGCCTTGATACCGGCAGCTCGGGTAACTCCACCCTCTACGCTGGAGTGGATCCAGATGGCAGCGGGGAGATGCTTGCAGTTGATTGCGGGCTCAGTCGCGGCAAGTTTCGCGAGGCGCTCAGCGCGCTTGGGCTCCATCACGTTGGGGCGGAGGTATCCGCGCAGCAATACCGCGAATTGCGCTCTCAAAACCGCGGGATATGGTTTGAGCATTTACTTCTTACCCACCTCCACTCAGATCACTTCAACGAGGCAACAGCTCGCTTCTGTAAGGAGGCAGGGATCACGGTACATGTGGATCCAGCCGCGGTAGCGGAGTTACGCAAGCGCAGCGCCGAATCTCCTACCGCAGCGCGCCTAATCAGCGCACTAGACGAGCTACAATCAGCAAAGCTCCTGGCCCCATTCCTGCCCAACACCACAAAACAGATCGGATCCTGGATAGTGCACGCCACCTCAGCGCTACACGATGTGCCAACTAACGCCTACTCCCTTTCCTACGGCTCACTCACTGCGTTTCACTCTGGCGACACAGGTGCCTACACCCCCACCATGCGATCCCTAGCGGAGCGCGCCCAAGTAATGGTGGGAGACTCAAACTACGATCTCAGCCTGATTGACTCCGTTAAACGTGACCCAGCGGTCAACGAACGCACCAAGGGGCCACTGGGGCACATGGGCAACCACCAGAATGCAGATATCCTACGGGCGGTAAGCCGCGGTGGTCACTCCGGAAACCTACAAGCAATGATCCTGCTGCACCGCAGCGACCGCTCCAATAAGCCCGATAGCCAGTCGGTCTGTGCGGAGCTCAAAGCAAGTTGGGATGCTAAATCAGCGCAGCGTCATGCCCCAGCTATCCGCATGGCGGAGCGGGGGCCACGGATCCTGTGCGCGCTCACCCAGGATCGCGCATTAATCCTGCCGCATCGCTGTAGCACTGATGGCTTCCTTGCAATGCGATTCGGCGAAACCGGGCTCAGTGACATACTTGGACGGGATGTAATGCCCGAGCTCACCCGCGAGCTACACAGCCGCGCAGAGACCCTTGACCAACTAGCCTCAGCGGCTGACCTCCGCGAGCTCTTTCAAGATGAGAACGCCACCATCACCTGGCGCGTGCCCGGCCGTATCGCGATGGTGCACACCACTGGCTCACCTGAGCGCACCTGCTCGGTCGCTCCGGTAGTAATCTCACAAGAAGGCACCTCTGGGATTGTGCGTATCTCGGTTAAAAGTGCCGAGCTCGGCGGCGCAGAGGTGATGCAACAGCTTCGGCGCACCCTCTCTAAAATGTTTAGGCCACGCCATCCTGAGTGCCCCGGCAGACTGTTTGAGATCGACCAAAGCGGGGCCATCACCAGCACCGTCAAGATCGCCCCTTCCCTGCTAGAGGATATCGCCAAAATCACCGAGATGGCGCTCTACAATGCGATCTCCCGCTCCAGCTCGCAGGCCGAGGAGACCCGGGTGCGCTGGTCACACGATGGCAAGCTCGCCCTGGTAATGACCGACGAGGTGCTGTTTGAGCGTGCTGGGCTGGCTGAAGTGGTGGCTCTTTACAATCGAAAGAGGCAGCGGCTGTATATCGATTCCTTCGGGCCGCGCGCCACACGGGAGTTTTTTGAAACAGACCGTGTCACTGCCCTCATTAACAGGCTTGATGAACTTGTGCGCTCATTGCCAGTCGACCGAAAAAAGGGCCCGGTCGAGTGGAGGGTAGTAACTAACCCAGAAGGACGAAGCACCATTAAGCATAGCGGCGAACTCTTACTGAGCAAGGATCACATGTTCGCAATTCGGGAGCTTATCGACGAGACCCTAATCTGGGGGTAGGTGAGATTTAAAAGAGCGAGCGCACCGCAATTACAGCGCACCACAATTACTTAGAACGAGGTACTGGGACTATCAGCACTGGGCATTTAGCATGCCGCAGCACTCGCTCCGCCACACTCCCTAACAAAACGCGGCTCACTCCCGAACGGCCGTGCGATGCCATGACAATCAGGTCAGCTCCCAACTCGTCTGCAACGGCCAAAATCCCATCGGCTGGGGAGATCTCCCCAGCTTTAAAAATACTCTGCACTTGCTGCGCGCCAAACTCAGCGCTCTTAAACCGCTCCAGATCCTGGCGCAGCCGCTCATCGATCTCGCGCTGCACTGCTGGGTCAAGGTACATCGGAAGCTCAAGGCCGTACGAGGCTGGTACTGCCAGAAGCTCCTGCCCAACTAGGACTAGGGCGATCTGGGCTCCGAATTTTTGCGCAATCTCCCGACCAAATGGAAGCGCCACCTTGGATTCCGCAGAGAGATCTGTTGTGATTAGTATCTTCTGTACCCCAGCCATCCTGACCCCATCTGTGAGCTAAAAGAACATAGGCAGCTGCCCATCGCCGCTGCCTATTGCCGCTGTCTATTGCGGCTGTCCGTCCTACCAGCGCGGAGAGTAACATACAGGGGCGCTACACGCGGAGGATTTTTAACTGTCACTGGCGTGCTTCGGTGCTGCAGCCGCTATGCACTACGACAGACTAAACCACCTCCAGCAGACTGAGCAGCATCAGCCAGCACAGAATCAAGCGCCGCTGACGGCGTGGAGCGACTCAGGCGATCCCAGCTCAACCTCTTTAGCCTGCACCGCGCGCTCTTCCAGAAACAATCGTGCCAGCGCGCTAAAGCGCCCCGCCTCATCGGTGACAAAATACTGCGCTGCTCCGCCTGAGCCGGCTGGCACCGTAGCGGTACTCACCATATCCTTCACCACCTTGGCGATGGCGGTGGAACACTCGACTAGGTTCACGGAAGACCCAAAAAAACTTTGGAGCGCCCCTGCTAAGAGCGGATAGTGGGTGCAGCCAAGGATGATGGTGTCTACCGATTCATTCCGCAGCGGGCCGAGATACATCTCTACGGCGCTATCGACCACCGGCCCTGAGGTAATTCCCTCCTCTACCAGCGGTACAAAGAGGGGGCATGGCCGAGCGAACACCTCGACCCCTGAAAGGCGTGCTGCGAGTCGGTTTTGATACACCCCGCTTGCAATTGTGGCACGGGTGCCAAGCACCGCGATCCGCCCGGTGCGGGTGACACGCAGCGCCGCATCGACTGCCGGCTCGATCGTCCCGATAACGGGGCACGGACAGAATGTACTGAGCTCTTCAAGGGCAACTGATGAGGCTGTATTACAGGCCACTACCAGGAGCTTTATCTGGCGAGCCAGCAAAAACTCTGCACACTCACGGGCATATCGTCGAATGGTGGCTGCACTCTTTGAGCCGTAAGGGGTGCGCGCTGTGTCTCCAAGATACAGCAGCGGCTCGGCTGGCAGTGTGCGCCTTAGCTCGCGCAGCACCGTGAGGCCGCCGAGTCCGGAGTCAAAGAGCCCAATTGGGCCAGCGCAGGAGGCAGGGGTTGGGGTATTCATACTGCGCCGAAAGAGTGGCACAAAAACCTTAATTCTTCTACGTTTTATAGCGGTGCTTTCAAAAGGCACTTAATGGGCAGGCCTCGGCCGTGAGCCCCCCGTGGCCTGAGCTGGAGTCAAAGGGAGCCCATTTTCAAAACAACTACCAGCCGCGCCAGGGACGGAGCGGTCAGTGCAAAGCGCTGGAGCGACGCGGAGGATGGGGGTGTGAGGGGGCCCCATTCAAGCTCGAAACAACTACTCGACAGATGTGGTGGCTGTGGCTTCTGACCACGGGCCCTCAGGCCAGCATGCCCCACCACCGAGAAACCCCTGGTAGCTACGCATACTTAACCCCAAAGGCACACGCGGCGCCCCGGGAGCTCCCTGCCCCGACTGCACGGCGGAGACACAAACATGCTGATTTCGCCCATGGCAAGTCGAGCTCAACCTTGATTTAACAGCCATTTCAGGTGATTATCTTCAGATAGGAACGGTTTTTAGTGTCTGTTCAAGAAACTCCTCACGCTGGAGCCAGCACTCGAGACCCTGATCTACTTAACACGTTAGGAGCATTTCCGTTTGGCAAGAGACTCAGCCCCTTTCCCCCCCTCCGATCGAGGTGACCGCAATAGCTTTCGCTTTCGTCGCGGACAACCACCACCAAAGCACCGCATCAACGATATGATCCGAGTCCCTGAGGTGCGTGTCATTAACGACGCCGGGGAGCAGCTTGGGGTGTTGCCGACTCGAGATGCGCTCACGCTAGCCGAACGTGACGGTCTGGATCTGGTTGAGGTAGCAGCCGAGGCCAAGCCGCCGGTGTGCCGCATCATGGACTACGGCAAGTTTAAGTACAAAGAGCAGAAGAAAGAGGCTGAGGCTCGCAAGAAGCGCACCGAGACAGAGCTTAAAGAGCTCAGAATACGCTACCGCACCGATAGCGGCGATCTTGAGACCAAGCTGCGACAGGCCCGCGAATTCCTCGAAGAGGGCAACAAGGTAAAATTCTCGATGCGCTTTAAGGGTCGAGAGATCGCCTATGTGTCGCTGGGGATTGAGATGTTCAATCAGATCGCTGAGCGTCTAAAGGACATCGCCGCGGTCGATGAGAAGTCCCCACCTGAGGGAAAACAGATGCACATCGTTTTCTCTCCGGTCAAAAAATAGCCACCACGAAGTGATGCACATATGTCGGAGAGTTCCTCGGCCCCATCCACTGTCGAACAGCGACGCACAAGCCGCACGTTGGCCAAGGCCATCTTTGACTCCGACTTGCCGGAGCAGTTTGTAAGGACGATTCCACCCCAAAGCCTCCATCTTGCGGTACGCCAGTCGGGGCTTACGGATTGTCTGGATCTGCTCGGGATTGTCTCACTGGAGCAGTGTCGCCTCCTGCTGGACTTTGATATCTGGGAGCAGGATCGCATCTGCGAGGATCGGCTATGGGAGTGGCTATCGCTGACTGACGAGCAGGGGGATTTTGAGCTCCTTCATAAGGTGCTAAAGGCGATTGATCTGAAGGTGGTCGGGCTGCTGGTGAGCCGCTACGTGGAGGTGGTCACCTTCGACGAGCCAAATGATCAACCCCCAGGAGAGGGCTTCTATACTCCAGACAAAGGACTCACCTGGATTCACCTTAAGATCCCCGACACCTCCCGACATTTCCTGCTAGCCCGTTTTCTGGCTCTGATTTTTGAAACCTCTGCCGAGTTGTTCTATCAGATACTCGCCATACCCGGGGTGGCAACCCTATCGGGGCTCGAAGAGGAATCATTCCAGGATCGCTCACGAAGGCTGGCAGCCGAGGGAGTTCCAGACTCAGAGCACGCCGCAGCACTGTTAGCTGGATTGCCACCTGCCTTGGCGATGCAGGATTTAAAAGCCACAGCCAAGCGCAAGCCGGTCGAGGGCATTCGTTCCGTTGAGCCCTTGGTCTACGACACCCCAAATGGCGGCGCTCTAAAGGAGCTACTCGAAGGGGTTGGTGAGGCGCTCGAGGAGGAGCTCACCCTAGTGCTGAATGCCGCAGTGGTGCATTTCAGGGTGGACTACGCCGACCGCGATGCGATGATCACGCTAATTGATCAGGTCAAGGGCGCCATTGTTATCGGCATTGATGCGGCTAAACGAGCTGTGCCGGATACCACGACAATCTCGGCCTACCACGCCCTAGGGATCGCACGGCTCTTTGGCCTTGGGTTTTACCAACTCTCTGACCTACGCAAGTCGGCGCGGCGGTACGGGAATGAAGAGATTCAAGCGCTAAACACCGAGGGCGCACTGTTTGGAATCCTTGCCGGTCTCCGCGAACACTTCCCAAAGATGCCGTGCTTTGTATTGCAAAACGGCGCCCTCGAAACGGCCAATGGCAAGCTCACCCCTGGATATAGAGCTTTTCAGTCCCTCCATGAGGTCACCATTCTTGCAAAACTGCTGCGCTCGTTAAGTGAGGCAGGTGGGGCGACTTCTGCCTCGGATTAAATAAAGCCTGGGATTAAGTAGGCAGTATTAAGTAGGTAGTATTGCCGGCCGGCTAGAGCCCTCGAGCTGAGCGTCTCCGTAGTGGTTCGATGGCGATCGTCGCAATGCTTTGGAAGATGCCTAGCGGGCCCTGCGTTTACCCCCCATTTTGGTTATCCCCGTTCTGTAATCAAGCGAGTAATAAATTATAGAATGCTGTTTATTAGGCTATCGAACGTCGGTATACTTCCGCCGCTTCTTCGGAATACGGCGGGCTTGCGACAGCGCGCCACAACCGAAACAGCACGGCGCACGAATTAAAGACAAGCAACAGCTATTTGCTTCGCAGATTGTCATGGTAGCTAACAGCACTCATTCCGCACGGTTCGAACATGCCCGGTAACTCGCAGCCCAATCGCCCAAATCCACCCAGCGATCCAAACCGCGCTACTCATATATTCGATAGCAACCCGACGATGCCCACGGCGGAGAGACAGCCGATACTAACTCCCGAGGAGCAGATTAACGCCGTGGTGTCACAGTATTGCAAACAGCACGGGCTATTAATGTACAACGAGAAAGGGCGCGAGGCGAAAGTCGCCCTGCATTTAAGGGATATCACCCGAGATATCCTAGGGCCTGAGGAAGATCCGAAGGATACCCACGAAGATGAAGCCGCAGAGGCGTGGAAACGCGGCAATCGCCCACGCTCGTGCAACAACAACAAACTCTATGACACTCATGTCATAGATATCGTGGGGGCTGCTCACGATAGTGCTGGGCGCGACCATCTTTTTGTCACCGTAAAGGAAGATTACCGAAGCTTTATAATCCCACGCGAGCAAGAGATTCAGGGCGAGAATTGGTGGGATGTTAGAGATCCGCTGTTCGTGTCGCAGGGTCAGTTCTGCGGACTGCACGTAATTGTACAACCAAGTGTAACTGCTCAGGGCGATGTGCACCCATACACGAGCTATCGCCCGCTTTTACCGGCCGGGCTTGTCAATCAAGAGATTCAGAAAACCATTGATCGCGCCCCCGATACCCTTATCTCAAACATAATCCATGGCTCTGCCGAGCAGCTTCTTCCCTCGCTGCAAAATGCCCGCGGAACGCAAGCAACACCCCGGCTCGATATCCTAGTTGGCACACAAAGCGGGCCAGGTCGCTGCGAAGCGCTGGGCATCGCGCCCAACTCAGAGGCAATAGTGGTAGTGGGGATGCAGGCCGACGAGATCGACTTCGATCTAAAGGCAGAGGTGGCCTTTTCATCAAACACCTCGGAGCTCTTTCAGGTCGGCGCAGGGCATGGTGATACCGATTTGCCTTCGATGTCGGCCTTGCGGTCGCATCTTTTCCGGAATGCCGGAGTGGAACGCCGCCTGGATCTTAACTCTGAGCGTGTGCAGTTCATTAAGGATGCGGTACATCAAAAGCTACTCCGCAGGTTTGATCCGAACAATCAGCTCTCGGCACTCACGTTCTGCGTGGAGAGCGCGATTGTCTCCCGCGAGGACAAAAAGGGAGTTTTGTGTGTTTCATTCCGCGATCCTGCTGGCTGGTACTACGCTCCCAGTGAAAGCGGCACTCCGTCACCTTCGCGCGATCCCTTAGTACTGGTGGTGACTCCAGAGCTCACCCACAAAGTCAGAAGAACTGGGGTGCGCCGAGACCTGATAATCCCTGGAGTACCCTGGATGTTGGAGGAAGGGCGTGTCAAGGTCGGCCCCGCGGCATCCAGCGCGGCAGTCAAGGTGACCCTCAACGGCATTGTCTGCTCCGAGCAGGCTTTCTGTCAGGAGATGGTGCGGCTTACAGACTCTCCAACACAGAGCATTCTTTACTCTGGGCTTCTCGACCGTGTCCGCAATCAGCTGCGTCGAGAAGAGCGCCCGATCGCGCCTTTAAACCCCGAGGTGCTTGGTATCTCCGGAAAGTCGGCTCGAGATGATGTTCCAGAGACTGGGTATACCTTGATACGCCATTCCTCAGGCTATAGCTTCTTACTCGTGAACCGTGATTCGAATTCGGGCTTTATTGAATTCCAGCGCGCCGCGGCCGCTGACGCGCTCTTTCTAGAGCCGAGATAAAGGGCAGCTGTAGCCACTACGCCGGCCAGACTGCGGATAAAGGGCGCCCCTTGCAAAACGACCCTGCAAACCGACCCTGGCGAACTAGGTCAGAGCATGCAGGCTGAGCGGGCTCTAGCCGAGCACACCCCGCTATTTCTTCTTCCCCTTCTCTTCTTTCTTGCCACCCTTTTCCTCAGCGGCCTTACCCGCCGCCTCTGCAGCAGCCATCTCCACGCACTTAGGCTCGCCCATCACCACATCACTGCAGATACCTTGTCGCGCCGTACAGTCGGCTGACACTGCAGTTTCAACACTTTTACGCTCCGAAAATCCCATCGAGCTCAGCGAGGGACGCAGCGCCGAGAGCTTTCCTGCGATACATCCCGAAACATCCTCATGGCGCTCTCGGCAACCCTTTTGTGCCAGAAGACGTTCCCGGTCAAACGATGTGGCTATCACCTCCTTGGCAGCCTTCTCATCGGCTCCTTTAGCCTGGAGGGTGCTCCAGTACTCAGAGCGCTCCTCTTGGCCTGCCTTCCATTTAAACGATACTTCAGATTTACACATCGTTTCAGCCGCCGCCGTAACCTGCTGAAGGCTCGTGGCAACCATCATGGCCGTACAAAATTTAAGATAAGGAACCATTCGTTTCATGATACACCACCCAGGATTGTGAATATTCCTGCCCCTGCTGCGTCCTAGCATGACAATACCCAGGCAACGGCGCAAGTAAGATGAGCTAAGCGGGTCGCCTCAAGGTTTTCAAAGCGAAACCTTAGGGTATTGGAGTGCGAAAAGTGGCAGCTAGTTGTTTTAGCGCCTTGGAACATTTGATTACTTTGGTGTTAATCCCATATGTCAGCCCCTCTACTAGACTCCTCGACTTCCTCTTTCACCTTTGAAGAGCCTAATCACACCGGCTCGCCGGAGCGTATGCTGATGCTGGCGGTGCTCGAACGGGCTATCCTAGATTATGTTGGCAACGATGAAAAAGAAGCGCTAGCCGCGCAGGAGTGGATCTTTGGTGAGCCAATCCTTGACCGCGCCGAGCCTTTCTCATTCCCTTGGATCTGCCGCGAGCTCGATCTGATCCCACATGCAGTATCCGAGATAATCCGAGCCATGCCGAAGCGGGGTAACAACAGGATCGCTCCGTGGTATTTTACCCGGAAAGAATCACTGAACTGACCCTTATACTCGACAAATATACTCGACAAATATACTCGACAAAGCTCGCACTGCTGGGTTACCCAAATTTGCCAATGTGCTTGGGGATCTCATGCCCCAATCCTAATCGTGGCAGCCAAAATCGCCGCTCTGGCATGAGTGCATGCTATTTCACCCGCCGCAACTTCGGGCGAGGCTTTGATTCGGTAGCAGAGTGCGTTTCCGTAGAGCGAGGATCTCCCGCGCTCGGCTCTGCTGCGTCTGCTTGCGCTGCTAGTGCATCAGCCTTGCGAGCCTGGGCCTGTTGCTCAAGAGTAGCAAGCACTTCCGCCGGAGCACTCTCGGGCCACATCAAAAACTGCCCCCGCATACTAGTCATCCCCCATATGGCAACAAACGGTATCTTACAGGTAAAATACCGCTCCCCAAACAGGAGCTCTGACTCTACTGTGGAATCAGAGATCGTCAGATGACCGCGAAAATATCTACTGAGCTTCAGTGTAACAGTGGGGCCCCCTCGTAGATGCTCGGGCAGCTCGACTCCGGGCACCTGCGGTGCTATGTGCGCGAGCGCATGCTCGTCCTCAAGCATCCGCTCAAGGGTATCCTTTTTCTCTTTTGTTATATCCTTCACGAATACGCCCTTTCGTAACCAGTCTTACTCTCACCGCTGCTATAACTGTGCGAGCTCCCCCCAAAAACTCCGCTACTCTACTCTGACCCACTGAGCATTCCAACGGCGCTACCTCTGGAGTTGCCTCATGCCAAGCAGCAGCCGACAGCGCTCATGTGGGGTTAGATGCACTCGGGAGGTTAGCGGCATGGCCTATGACCGACACCGCAAGCGGCCCTAAAAGCGCCGCTATTCTAACGGGTTACACCACAAGGCGGGGCCACCTTGAGCCCCCGGCCAAACCATTCTGGCAAAACTAACCACCCAATCTCGTTAAAGATTTTCGCTGTGCCTGTCGATATCCCTACGGGGAGCATAGTAATGGTCACACTCGAAGCGGGAACTCTTTTTGCCGGCCGGTATGAGGTCATACGCCAACTTGGAGCAGGCGGAATGGGCGCAGTGTATCTAGCCTGCGATCCGAATGAGCGAACTTTTCAGGTGGCTATCAAGGTGCTGTATCCTGGCACCCTGCAATCGACAAAATCCCGTGAACGATTTCGAAACGAAATCACCGCATCCTATCGGATCAAACACCGCAACGTGGTGCGCGCATACGAGTATTTTGATGCTGAAGATGTACAAGCCTATGCGATGGAGTATATCGACGGCGGAGATCTACTAGAACAGCTCCGCGCCGGTCGCATGGCGTGCTCAGAGGCGGTATTGATCCTCACCCAAATCGCGTCCGCGCTAGAGGCAATACACAAAGCTGGAATAGTTCACCGCGATCTTAAACCTGAAAATATCCTGATAACAAAACAAGGCGAGGTAAAGATCACAGACTTTGGCGTTGCAAGGCTCCGTGAGTCACGCACCCTCACCAACGCTGGATCGATGGTGGGCACCCCCAAATATCTGGCTCCGGAATATGTTGAGACAGGCGAGTGCGACGGTCGCGGCGATATCTTCGCCATCGGAGTGATCGCTTACGAACTGCTCTCGGGCACATCTCCCTTTGGTAAAGATTTCAAGCCTCAGCAGGTGCTGGATCGCCTCAAGATGCGTATCCCGCCACTGCAAGAGGTAGCGCCAGGGTGCCCCGCTCAATTGGCCGCGATTGTCCATATGGCGATGAGCCTTAAGGTGCGCGAGCGATACCAAAACGCCACCGCGCTACGCGAAGATCTTGAGCGGCTTCAAGCCGGCATCGCGCCGATTGCTGCTCAGCACCTTGCCCCGGCACACGAACCAAAACCTCAGCCCGAATCACCACCATACCAGCGCTGGAACACCAGCGCCGAAGTTGCTGCCGAGCCCGAGGCTGCTCCGATGCCTGATGGTTTTTTTGCCGCCTCTCAACCGCATCTCACTCCCCCTCAGACTGCATCGAGGGCGATCCCAGTCCTGGTAGTAACGTTCGCCTTCTGCTTTTCTCTGAGCGCCCTTGGGTTCGCCTCGCTAGTATTCTTTCGCACCGGTAATCCGCTGCGCGGACTACAGCAAGGGGTCTTCACCGGCGCAATAGGGCCAACGAAGAGCTCCCCCGAGCGGATTCCAGTTGGAGTATGGAGCTTTAAAGATCATGCGCTGTTAATTGTGGGCAAGCGCGGCTGCACCGCCGACTTGATAACAGCACGCGGGGAATATCGGTGTGGAGATGACACCTACCGTTTCAGCGTGGGACCTGCCACAGCGACGGGGGCCTCAGGATTTGTCTCTATCAACAACCTGCCAGCTCGCCCCTGGTTGGTGCAAATAGGATCAGAGCAAAGCACCAGCGCTAAAAAAGAACGACCGAACAGCACCACCCAGCACGCGCTACCCAGCAGTGCAATCATACCATCCAACACAGATCGCGCGGCTGCGCCAACGAAAGCTGCCCCACGACCAGCGCCCCAGAATCTTGATCACATCTCCACCATCGAAGCGCAACTAAGAAGTGGCGAACTTAGCCCCGAGGATGCGGCACAACTCTTACTTAAGGAGTACCGGAAACAGGAGAGTGAAGATAAGTCATGAAAGCACTCCCCTGCGCCTTCACCCTACTATTGGTTGGGATCGGCCTGGCGCAAGAGAGCTCTGCACAAGAGGCTCGGCCACAGCATCAGGCCGCTGCCAACACCACCCAAACGATCGATGTAGAGCTCCCAACATCAGAGCCGCTAACTGCCCAGTGGATCGTAGTGGTGCAAGACGGCGACCTAAAGATTCTGCCTGCCTCTCAGCAGCCCTACGCGGACGGGGTGACGGTATCGGCTAAACATCCAGCCGGTGACAGCGAACTGCTCTCGGCCGCCGTGGTGACTACCAAAGGTGGCGCGACACTGACCACGCCGCTCAAACTTGCCAAGTAGGGCAGTCATCGGGGCGCAAAACGGCGCAATAGCCCCACCAGCCCCAGTATTCCAGCTACTTTTCCTGAATCCGGGCAAAAACTCCCTGAATCAAAACCTATAGAGAGCCCCTCTCGATGGGGTTTTCTGCAAAAAGTACTAATGATAGAGCTTTATGGAAGGGCCAGGCCTAAACCACCGTACCAGACACTGCGGCACCCACAGCGCAGAGCGCTCGATGCAGCTTGAGCTCTTAGTGCTTGGGCTTCTTACGGCATTAATTGCGGTGCTAGCGATACCTCTTATCTCTCAGGCATCCCACCCAGCCTCTCCACAACAGGTCGAAGAGCCCGTTATTGGCAGGTAAAGCCATCTCCAGGCCCGGCATACAGACCCACCAAAAATGCCATTTTTCCTGCGAACTTAGCACTCAGATTCTTCGCGGTTTTTGCCGATATTCCTAGGGGAATGCCGGAGATTACCAGCAATGTCAGGGCTACTACAGAAACTTAACAAGCGGCCTCGCCGCAACACCCGCGAGAACGCGGCCAGTCGGGTGCTGCTGCCTGAGCGCGCCCCGACCCAAGACGGCATCACGGCGAGTCCCAACACACCGTCGCCATCTGCCACTACGAGTGCTGGGAGCCTCATCTCACCCCCTCCAACGACTGCCAGCCTTACTCAGGAGCTCGATCGCTCTGGGGCCGGGGCGCTGCCCTGGTGGATACAGTCCCCACCGGTGCCGAATCAGTGGATTGATACAGTCGTGCCGCGAGCGCTGCAGTCACTCGATCGAGCCGCAATCGCGACACATCCAGATGCAGAGAGCCTACGGAAGGCAGCACGAAAAGCGGTGCTGGCAGCGGCTGAATCGATCTCATCAGAACACACCCTCACCCTTGCCGAGACCGAAGATGCTACAAACGCAGCGCTGCAACTTCTGTGTGGACGAGGGCCTCTTGAGCCGCTCTGTGCCGACCCTCTAGTGACGGATATCTTTGTAAATGCCCCTAACTCGGTCCAGTGTGTGCGTCGAGGACAGGTGCTAGACACCCCATTCCATTTTCGCTCAGCAGCAGAGTATCGAAGCTTCATCCAGACCTTACTTGAGCGGTCTGGCCTCGCGCTCTCAGCTGAGCAGCCAGTAGCAATAGGCTCGCTACCAGAGACTCGCGGCTCGCGCTTAAGCGTTATTCATCCCTCACTCCTGGCTGGGGCTGAGCCATCGCTAGCCTTGCGACTGCCGCGCTTACAGCAAGGCACCATGTATGAGCTTATTCGTACAAAGGTCTTACCAGCATCACTTGCGGCATGGCTCACCGAGGTGATGTCGCTGCCACACTGCTCAATTGTGATCACAGGCAGAGGCGGTAGTGGCAAAACCGCCCTAGCAGCGGCGCTGCTGGCAGCAACCCCCTCAGATGCGCGCATTTTCACGGTGGAGGAGGTAGCTGAGATATTCCCGTCAGCTCACTATCTTGAGAAATTT
>JBILUF010000255.1:0-4394 GCA_044371155.1 Bdellovibrionota bacterium | reverse complement strand
AAATTAAGGAGAGCGCATACACACTCTTTGTTGGCGCTGATCACGGCCCCAATTGTGAAGCAGTTAAAAGCATTAAAGCGATGGCCTCAAAGGCCCAGCACCTCGGATTTGTGGTGGCCGGGGGATGCGCCCAACCGGAGACGATAAACAACTTTTACGCCCTGGGACCAGTCTCGGATCGCGCTTTAGATCTCTTGTACAGGGCCGCCTCGTCAGTAATCATTCCTCTGACAGCAGGCGGTGGGACCTCTCTGAAGCTCGTAGAAGCAATGGCTTATGCTAAGCCGATTATCTCGACGTCAGTAGGTAGTCGTGGACATTACCTTAAGAATGGTAAGGAACTCGTTATAAGTGATGACCTTACTCAATTTCCAATTATCGCTTCGAGATTTGCTGATCAACCAGATTCTACGAGAGATCTCTGCGAGGCTGCTCGACGCTATGCGCTGCAACTTGATTTTAGAGATACCTTTGCCCCATACGGTGAGACTGTTCTGCGATTGCTGAATCGGCCGTCGAATGAGATGCCCCAAAAATCAAACCCGCGGGGGCTCGTCATCATTGATAACAATCTCACCTCTATCGTGGGGCATCATTTCACCTATTCGGAAACTATAGTCGAAGAGGCACAGCGCAGAGCACTGCCGTGCTGTATTCTGGCGAACAAGGAGTTAAGCCCAGCCGTATCTGCCTCTCTCCCTGTATTCGGTGCTTTCTCGCAAGGTGTGCACCAGGCGCTTCCGGACAATCCTTACGAGTTCTGGGAGGACCTAGCACTCGTCTATGATTTCCTCGGTTCGAATCATAAATTCTATACCGACCTTTGTGCGGTTCTTGAGGAGCATGTTAATATTGAAGATGTTATCTTTATCCCTAACGCGACATTCCGCCAAGTTCTTGCGGTAGCGGCGTTTCTTAATAGCGCTCCATTTTCTGTGACCCCAAGATTTGTGCTCCTCTTTCGCTATGAGGTCTTTGTTACGAGTGTTGATTCCGCTGGCAGTCCGATCCGGATTCCCAACAAAAGCCTGATTGATCTCTATATGATGGCCTTTAGAAAACTTGAGGCAGTAGCGACGAGCAACTCCGTGCGATTGGTCACCGACAGCAAAGACCTTTCAGCGGAGTTTCAGCAGTTGACAAACATTCCTGTTGGAGTACTCCCTATCCCTCATGCAACAGGCTCATCCGCTGGGGTACCAGTGGAAGGCGCGCCCCCAAAAATTGAGGGAGTGCTGCGTGTGGTATTTCTTGGTGATGCACGAGAGGAGAAAGGATTTAGGCATCTTGCGCCGATGCTAAAAGGGCTCTCTGCACGTTCGCCCTCTCTCCCAGTTCAGTTTGTATTCCAAGCGTTTGTGAGCTCCTCCTTTCATGCGCCGATGGTGGCGGAGATTGATACTTTGAGGAGTTTACGCTTGCCGCAACTGACTTTGATTGAACGTCCACTCTCGATACCCGAGTATAACGCCTTGCTTGAGAGTGCGGATCTCGTTCTACTACCGTATAACTCTATGGTTTACACCACCCGCACCTCAGGTCCGTTTGTCGAAGCGCTTGCTCATGGTAAGCCTGTGATTGTTTCTGAGAATAGTTGGCTTAGCCGACAGCTCGGGAATTCAGGTGCGGGGGTTACGTTCAAGTTTACGGACCCAAATGATTTTCTTCGAGCGACTCTTTATGCATGTGCCAATTTTGCGACATTAAGTGATAACGCTCGTCGATTCGGCGCTCAATATAGTGCTTGCCATAATCCGAAAGTTTTCCTCGATCAGCTTATGGAATAATGGTTGGTCGGACGTTTGCGTCGTAAATAGGAATGTCAGCTCACCATAGAAACTTAGTTAATCAGCGAGACACAGCGGCACCAAATGTCTCGATGAACAAATCGAACCAAGCCCTGCTGCCTGCGGTGGTCATACAATAAGTTCGACTCGAGGGTGTAGGGAGGCAAAAGCTCCAGCGATAAGAGTGAGTCTTTCTGCCAACCTTCAATTCCAACATCAACTTGAAGCGCTTGAATCTTAGCCTCTCACTGTATCAGTTCCCCTGCGACCACACGGAATGTCAACGCTAAGGCTCCTTTAGACAACCTCCCTTTCGTCGCTGTCTCCTTAAAACGGTAGGCGCCGCCCCAATTCGCGGCATGAGCCAGTATAATCATGAAACTCGCTTCGCCCCCGATTTAAAAGTCCATCCCTCCTACTATTTTTCAACAGCGGATGCATAAGCCTCAGAAGAGCCATCTGAAAAATCCAGTGCAATGGTTGCCGGCGCCACTCCTGAACAAGAGGAGAATCCGTGCGCTTGCTAGCATTCACTTTGCACTCTCATTCAAAATTCGGGTTCCTAGCCCCTTTTTACATGAAAATCCGCATCTAATGGAGGCGGAGAATCCAAAGATCCCTGGCCGATCCGGATAGTTACCATTTTTCCAACTGCTCCAAGTAAAAGAGCGGGATCCCTGATGTGACTGGTTGCATCAAAGATCTCGTTACGTCGTGTGTCGGCTACCGACTCGATATCTGAGTAGGCCTTACTATGAACGGAAAAGCTCCAACTGTCCTCATCCTTGACGTTGATGGGGTCCTGTCCGACGGAAAATTCTACTACTCGGCTGATGGCAAAGCTCTCAAGGTGTTCGGGCCAGACGACCATGATGCGCTCAAGCTTCTGCAACCACATATTGAGATTGTATTCGTGACGGGAGACAAACGTGGCTTCCCAATTTCGCAAGCCCGCATCGTCAACGACATGGAGATGCGACTTGAGCTGGTGAGTACGATGCACAGGGTTGAGTGGATCGAGCAGTATTGGCCTCTCTCTCGAGTCATCTATATGGGAGATGGGATTTTCGACCACATAGTTTTCAAGAAGGTAGCCTATGCTATCGCCCCAGCTAACGCAGATCCCCTCGCTAAGCAGCATGCACACTATGTCACGCAAAGAGCTGGGGCTGAGCGAGCAGTAGCCGAAGCATGTCGACATATCTCGGAGCATTTTTTTCAGCAGTACGAATCGACAGAGTTATCCGCAATAAGTATCCCCTCGACCGGGCCATGGGGACAATAGGAGAGAAGATATGTCGTCTAGTTCGAGTGAACATCACGCAGCGTCACACCGCGAATTAATCGACCTACGTCAATTCATGCGCAAGGCGAGCCAGTCGGTTATGTGTTTGGGACCGATGTCCCGAAACGTTGTCGACGCGATTATAGCGTACGCAAATAGACTTAAGGTTCCAATTCCAATTATCGCTTCCAGACGGCAGATCGATGCTGAGGAATTCGGCGGGGGATATGTCAACAATTGGAACTCTCAAACCTTTGCTGAATATATATCTGCGCGTGACAAGGGCTATATTCACATTTGTCGTGACCACGGGGGGCCTTGGCAAGGTGCTGGAGAAATGAATCTACCACGTGAGCTTGCGATGCAGCGAGCTAAGGCTGCCTTGCGTGACGACCTCCTCTGTGGCTTCAATATTCTTCATCTCGACCCATCTTTGCACAGTTCGAATCAGACGGAGAAAGATGTCCTTGAGATGCTCTTTGAACTCTATGCGTTTGTATGTGATACAGCTAGGTCACTTGGACGACGGATTGAGATTGAGGTGGGCGCCGAGCAGCAGTCTGGCCGCTATTCAGATGCGCATGAATTAGTTAGTTTTCTACGCGCGATATCCCAGTTTTGCGAGCAGGAAAATTACCAAAAACCGCTCTTCTGTGTAGTGCAAACTGGCACCCTGGTAAAAGAGATGCGAAACGTCGGTCTTACTGAGGGTCGACGGAACGAATCGCTAGACCAGAGATATGCGGTGGACTCGATGGAAAAGTTAGTGCGCCACTTAGTAGATCTTGCCTGGATCAGTGGAGTATTCGTGAAGGAGCATAATGGCGACTATCTTAGTGATGGCTCCATGTCGCTAAGGCGACGCCTCGGTGTGGGGGGCGTAAACATCGCCCCAGAGCTAGGTGTTTTTGAGTCGAAACTATTGGTTGGTCTCTGCATTGAGCTAAATCAGCAGCAGATTCTCGATGAGCTCTTGGGCATTTTTTATCGTTCTAATAAATGGGAGAAGTGGCTAGGCGAAGAATCCCAGGCGTCAGACTTTGAGCGGGCGATTATAGCTGGGCATTACACATTCGCAACCTCTGAGTTCGCAGAGTCCAAAGCCCGCCTCCAGCATGTTGCAACACAGAGAGGTATTGATATCGATTTATTTATTCGTGACGCCCTCATTTCGCAGCTCCAGAGGCTTGCGTGGAACCTAGGTTATTTACATCACTCGGCGTTGGATACAACGACGGATGCAGGCATACGCAATCCCCTGCGAAGCAAAGTTCGAATGGAGGCCACTGAGCTTAACCAGAAAATATCGTCCCGCTATGACG
>JBILUF010000254.1:0-4398 GCA_044371155.1 Bdellovibrionota bacterium | reverse complement strand
AGCTAATACCTTGTACTCGCGTCCAGAGATGTGGGGGCTGGATTCATAACCCCGCTATTGGACTGTAGGGAGAACGGTAACCGATGGAACTACTGGCCACCAATCTCGATGAGCTCGCCAATAATCTTGGCATAGCTTTGAAAACAGTCCAAACACCCTCGGATCTTGAGCTCCTCAAGCGTGACTGGATGGGCAAGGAGGGGATCCTCAAGGCCCTCTTTAAACAGCTCAAGGATGTTCCCAATGAGCAGCGCCCGGCAGTGGCAGCGAAACTCAACGAGATCAAATTGGCTCTTGAGAGCTTTGTTGAGGAGCGCGAGGCGACCCTGAGTCGTCGGGCCCGCACCGCGGTGCTCGAACAGGAGTTTATCGATCTATCCCTGCCCGCCAGGGCGCCTGGAGTTGGGAGTGTTCATCCAGTGACCCGGATTGAGCGGAGCTTTGCCGCTTTGTTGCGGCCCTTTGGATTTCGCTCTGTGCCGGGGCCAGAGATCGAGTCGGAGTATTTCTGTTTTGATGCCCTGAATATCCCCAAGCATCATCCAGCGCGTGACATGCAGGATACGTTCTTTACCGATACGGGACATGTGCTTCGCACTCATACCACCGCGGTACAGGCGCGAGAATTAGCAAAGGGAACGTTGCCGTTAAAGATTGCCTCGTTTGGGCGGGTCTACAGGAACGAGACTGAAGATGCCTCCCATCAGGCGATGTTTCATCAGTTCGAGCTGGTGTGGGTGGAGGAGGGATTAACGCTCTCTAATCTCATGGCGCTGATCCATCACATCATTAAGGGGCTCTATGGTAAGCGCACCAAGGTGCGTTTTGTGTCTAAATACTATCCTTACACAGAACCAAGCCTTGGGCCGCAGATTGATTGTGCGGTGTGTCACGGCGCTGGCTGTGGGTTGTGTGGCGGCTCTGGGTGGCTGACGGTAGGCGGTGCTGGAATGATTCATCGGAATGTCTTCACCGAGTTCAAGTATGACCCCGAAAAGGTAGCAGGTTTGGCATTCGGGATGGGATCATCGCGGCTTGCAGCCCAGTTTTGTAACTTCCCACATCTGCGCGCAGTGTATGATAACGACCTGCGCGTTCTAAAACCCTCAGGGCGATAACCAGGGCAGGGAGATACCGATATGAAGCTACATCTTTCGATGCTCGAAAAATTCCTAGAGCTTTCTACCAAAGATCCCAAAGAGATTCGGCATCTCCTCGATGATACCGGTCTTGAGGTCAAGGGGGTTGAAGGCGAGGGGGCAGCGACGATCTTTAACATCGAAACCCTCGCCAATCGAGGTGATACGCTCTCTGCAGTAGGAATGGCACGGGATCTTTCGGCGCGGTTGCTCACGGCGCTCAAGTTGCCGGCGGTGGCAGCCTCGATTGAGGATCGTAAATCATCGGTGGCAGTTCGCAAAAATACCTCAAAATGTCTCCGCTATGCGCTGCTTGAATTAGTGCTGCCCAAGGGGATGGAGCTACGATCTGATATCGCTGCGATTATGGGGCCGCTACCTGCAGATCGGCACGCTATTGTTGAGGTGCTGAACTACATCGCACTTGAGCTGGGTCAGCCGATGCATGCCTTTGATAGAGAGAAGGTGGATGGAGAGATCTCGATTGAGGCTCTTGATGCCCCTGAGGAGATCGTTGCTCTGGATGGCAAGATCTATAAAGTGCCCGCCGACTCGATAGTGATACGTGATCGAAAGAAAGTGCTTGCCGTTGCTGGGGTGATTGGCTGCCAAAACAGTATGGTGACCCCGGAGACTACCCGGGTAGTGGTAGAGTCTGCAACGTTTGACCCAGTGTCGGTGCGGCTCACCCGCCGCGCGATGAACATATCTACTGATGCCTCGTATGCATTTGAGCGAGGTGCCGATATTGATGCGGTGCGGTTTGCGCTGCAGCGGTTGGTGTATCTAACGGTAGGGGCTGCCGGAGCGGTGAGGGATGCTAGCAGTGCCCAAGTGTTGGGACTTACCTATGTCGAAGGTGAGCCAACAGAGAAGCGAAAAATCCCCTATTCAATAGCGATGTTTAGACAGCAGCTTCATGCGCCGCGACTTACTGAAGCTGAAGTAAATACTCGTCTAAAGTATCTTGGTTTTGGCATTGAGCCAGGCTCTGAACCCCTCCACTTTAAGGCTACGGTGCCATCATGGAGACTGTGGGATATTCGTAACCCGGAGGATCTTGTGGAGGAGTTCGTGAGGGTGCACGGGCTTAATAAGGTCAAGCTGCAGTTGCCAGCCCTTGACTATGATCTTCCTGAACTTGATCCCACGGAGACGTTTTTAGAGGCAGTGGAGCCAGCGCTGCATGGTCATGGATTCTGTGAGATCATCACCAAGGGATTTATTGCCTCTGATGATGTGCGACTTCTTTCTGAACTAGATCCTAGTAGCGCAGAGCAGTATGTCGGGATGAAAAACTCCCTTGAGAGCAGCTACTCACACCTTAAGCAAAGCAACATCCTACACATGGCCAGGGTGTGCGAGCAGAACCTGCGTCGCGGGGTGAAAGCAATAAAGGTGTATGAGTTTGGTAGGGTCTTCCGACGCCAGACTGATGGCGAGGGGCGGTATGAGTTTGAGCGTGATCTCCTGTCCATGGCAGCCGCTGGGCGGTGGATGGATACGCAGTGGCGGAAGGGTGAGGATCTCGAGAGTCTTGTGTTCCTCTTTAAAGGCGCACTCGATGCAGTCGCCGCGTCGCTGGGAGTAGTTGTTAGTGTGGCGCATTCGAAGCATCCGTTGCTGCATCCAGGGATGCAAGGTGCTCTTAAAATTGGGCGTACAACGGTAGGGGTATTCGGGGTAATTCACCCCCTGCTTCAGGAGCGAATCGATCTACAGGAGCGGGTTGTTTATGCTGAGTGGGAGGTCGAGAAGCTTTGCAAGGTGATGGACTCTCGCACCTATCGACGAGTTGGAGATTTGCCCTCGACCTGGCGAGATTTAACGCTCAAAGTCGGGCCCCGAGATCTCGCAGGGGATACGGTGAGGTTTATTGAGGAGTGTAAGCCTGAACATCTTGCCCGAGTTGAGATAGTAGATGACTTCAAAAAACCCGATGAGTCGTTTCGACGGGTGAGTTACCGACTTATCTTTGAGAGTAGCGAGCGTACCCTTGAGGGCGCTGAGATCGACACTCAGATGCAGGGGATCCTTGCAGAGCTCAAAACCAAACACTCGCTTGAGCTCGCTTTGTAGGCTGGGCCGTTAGCAGCTCCTTATGCCTTTGGCAGTGGCTTGGGCCTGCGAAGCGGACAGCAGTCCTACGCCGATAGGATTTTTTCCCATTCTGATGATTCATGCTCTTCGAGCGCTTTGAGGCGAGTCTCTGGAAGAGCTGTGTGGGTGGTGTGAAATTTGATCTGAAAATTCTCAAAAAGCTGTTCAAATATGTATTGAGCGCGGCGGCGATGAAAATCAGAGGTCACGATATACAGCAGATCTGTGTCAAAGTTGCCAACGACATCGCGCGCAAGGAGAGCATTCTCAAGGGTGTTGCGGCCCAGGGCAGGTTCCAAAAAGACATCCTTGGGCACCCCAATCTCTGATAGAAAGTCCATAAGGTAGTAGGCGTGTGGCCGGAAGTCGGAGCTGGCGAGGTTTCCGTAGCCACCGGTGACGATGATCTTTAGGGTAGGACGAGAAGAGTACAGTTCGAAGCAGGCTCGAGCGCGCTCAAGGGCGATACTTGAGAGCTCGCCGTTACTTTCATTACGTTCACCAAGCAGGACAATTACACCGGGAATTTTTGCCATGTGTTTTGTACCTCTACAACATCTGAAGGCTGAGTCTTGCTATCTTTGCCGATAGTCTGGCGCTGGTATGTCCAGCGACGCAGAGGACTTGCAGCGCGTCCACCGGTAGCTTATCACAGCGAAGAATCAGGCGGGGCAAAAAAGTTAGACACCTTCTAAATCGAGGGAGGCCAGGTAGATGTGTCTCCCTCGCTGCACACTAGCTTCGTTACGGCCAACAAAACGCACCGAAAGCGGCAGCGGAGGTCGCAGCCCGTCATCCGCACGACTCTAACCTATTGGAGCACGAGGGCTAATCGCTAACGCCCGCCTGGATTAGAGGAATAGCGCGGCTAGGGATAGAGATATGCTGTGGCGAGGGCCTGAGGGTTTTTTGTAGTGGTATTCCCGATCAATACACAAGAGATAACTAACACAGTCTGCGTTGGGTCGAATGAATCTACTGATCGCGTAGCAGGTGGTAGAGAGATTTGGGGGTAAGAAAATGAAAGTCGAGCCGGCCTAACGTTATCGTATCCCCATCCTTAAGTTCATATGGTTGGGTGATAAGCGTCCCTCGAACTTGAGTACCGTTTGTCGAGCCCATATCCGATAGCAGATAGTAACCCTTCCGTAACTCAATC
>JBILUF010000253.1:0-4419 GCA_044371155.1 Bdellovibrionota bacterium | reverse complement strand
CCCGCTCCTGGCAACACGGCACCTTCCTTGGGGTGACAATGGCATCTGAGACCACTGCAGCCGCCGCAGGCGCAGTGGGGCAGCTCCGACGCGACCCGATGGCGATGCTCCCCTTCATAGGATACAACGCCGGGGACTACTTTAAGCATTGGCTCGATATGGGCGCACGTGCTGGCGACAAGGCCCCTGGGATATTCCATGTAAACTGGTTCCGCCAGGATTCAAACGGGAAATTCCTGTGGCCTGGATTTGGCGAGAATATGCGGGTCCTGGAGTGGATCCTTGCCCGCGTTGATGGCAACGCCGACGCTATAGAGTCGCCAGTTGGATATCAACCACGCCCGCGAGACCTAAATCTCCAGAGCCTAAACTTACTGCCTGCGCAGATTCATGAGCTGCTTTCGGTCAATCCGGTCGAGTGGCAAGAAGAGCTGCGATCGCAGGCTGAGTTCTTTAAAAAGCTCGGGGATAGCATGCCGCAACAGATCTGGGCCGAGCATGAGATGCTAGCGTCTCAGCTCAGCAAGCTGTAGGAATATAGGGAGCTGCAATGCAGCGAACTTTGCGGTGCAGCAAGCTTCGCAGTGCAGCAAACTTCGCAGCGCGGCTGCAGTGAACTTTACTCTGCCAATAAACTGTGGCTGACCTGACGCCTCATCTGCCGAGCACCCCAGCGCCTTCAGAGCGGGTCATCATCCACATCCTCACCTACAATAGTGCTGCCTCGATTGAGCGCTGCGTGAAGACTGTGGTCTCCCATAACGGTTTTTCCACTGGCGAGGTGGAGCTTTGGATTACAGACAACAACTCCATTGATGGTACTGCCGATATTGTTCAGGAGCTGGCCCAGCGCTGGCCGCAGATAACCACACAACTCAATCGCGATAACACCGGATTCTGCGCCGGACACAACGATGCAATCTCTCGCTTCCTCAAGACCGATGCGGAATATTTTTTGGTACTAAATCCAGATATCGGCCTCACCCCGAATGTCGTTTTGACCCTACGAGATGAGCTGCGCCGCGATTGCCTCGCCGGCTCAGCGACTCCAAAGCTGCTGCGATGCGACTCTGACCTCTCTCCGCTCCAGCCAGCGCTCATCGATGCTGCTGGCATGCATATCACCTCAGAGCTACGCCACCTTGACCGAGGTTCAGGTGTTGTAGATGAGGGGCAGTTTGATACGCCAGGGTACGTGTTTGGTGGCACTGGTGCATGCCTGCTGCTACGTCGTGCTGCAATTGAAAGCCTCTTGCTGCCACCCACCCCCTACGACTCGGCACTTTCAGAGGTCTTCCCCGCTACCGCAAGCGGACTAAGGGAGCGAGCCCATCTTTTCGATGAGGGGTTTTTTGCCTACCGAGAGGATGCCGAACTCGCTTGGCGAGCACAGCGTCTTGGGTGGCGTTGTCGCTACTGCCCCGAGGCAGTTGCATACCACACTCGCGTTGTGGTGCCAGAACGCCGCAGTGCCCTACCGCAATCCCTCAATCGGCATAGTGTACGGAATAGATTTCTGCTGCAACTTAATCACTACTCCCCTTGGGTGGCCTGGGGTGCCTGGATCGAGGGATTTGTAGTGCGAAATATCCTAGTGCTGCTAGGGGTAGTCCTAACAGAAAGGAGCTCGTTGGCGGGGCTACGAGAGCTTTTGTTACTGACGCCGCGCGCCCTGTATCTACGGCAATATTTAAAATCGCGCGCAACACATACTGTATCAGCATGGTTTTCTCAGGAGCTCCTATGAACGAACTTTTCCAGGGTCGCACCGCTCTTATCACCGGCGCGTCCTCAGGGATCGGCGCTGAATTCGCCCGCCAGCTCCACGCCCGCGGCGTCACCACCATCCTCGTGGCTCGCCGGCAAGAGCGGCTTACGGCAATCGCCCAGGAGCTAAATGCGGCGCGGCGCGACAGCGCCTCAGTGATGTGCGCTGATCTCTGCATCGAGGAGGATCTTAAACGGGTAGCGCAGCGCCTGCGCAGTGAGTCGATAGATATTCTAGTGAACAATGCGGGGCGGGGCAGTTTTGGAATGCTCGAGCGGCTTCCTCTGAGCGAGGAGCTTTCAATGATTGACCTCAATATTCGTGCCCCTCTGGTGCTAGCGCATGCTGCGATCCCCGGATGGAAGCAGCGTCGCCACGGTGCGCTGATTGGGATTGCCTCAATTGCAGCCCTGCAGCCACTGCCGTATATGGCAACCTATGCAGCCACCAAGGCGTTCGACTTTAGCCACACGGTGTCGCTATGGGCCGAGCTGAAACGGTTTGGTATCAGTGTCACCGCTGTCTGCCCGGGGCCAACCGATACCGAGTTTGCTGGTGTAGCGCGAGTACCAGGGCATTTTACCGGCGCCCCACGCGACGCGGTCGAGACCGTTGTCAAACAGAGCCTCTGGGCGCTAGAACGAGGACTACCGTATGTTGTGCCCGGGCTGCGCGGGTGGTTGCTTGGGCTAGGGCCACGCCTACTCCCCTCCTGGCTCACAACCCAAGTGACAGAGCGTGTACTGCGCGGCATACTACCGTCAGATGAGGCAGAGCACGGGGTGGCGTGAGAGGATTCCCCCTGCAATCACAATTACCACCCCAAAAAAGGCACGATGAAGGAATTAGTTGCACAGGAGCTTGCTCGACGGATCAAAAATGGTGAGGTGATCGGTGTTGGTACGGGCTCAACGGTTGAACTCGCACTGCAGGAGATCGGCAAACGGGTAAAAGCCGAGAATCTCTCCCTCAAAATAGTCCCCACTTCGTTGCAAAGCGCCTGGCAATGCCAGGCTCTGGGGCTTGATGTGCTTTATCCCGAGTTCCGCGGCGAGCTGGCCTGGGGTTTTGACGGCGCCGATGAGGTAGATGAGCGCTTGATGCTAATTAAAGGCAAGGGTGCTGCGATGCTGCAAGAAAAGATCCTCGCGGCGCGCTGCAAGCGGTTTGTTGTAATTGTGGATGAGTCCAAGATGGTTAAACAGCTTGGCGAGCGCTGCCCGGTGCCAGTGGAGGTAGTTCCTTCCGCCTCTTTGCTTGTAGAGCGGAGTTTACTCGCGTTAGGCGCCAAGGAGGTTACCTTACGAAACTGCGGCGGCGGCAAACACGGGCCAATTATCACCGAGGCTGGCAACATCGTTTTGGATGCATTATTCCCCTCAATCAGTGAAACCCTGGAGGCTCAGATTAAGTGCATCACCGGAGTCGTAGAGAGCGGCATTTTTACTACACACGCATCAGAGGTACTAGTGGCCAGCCCCTCTGGAGTGCGGTCGCTAATGCCGACCAGACCATTGTTGGGTTAGCTGTTTTTTCGTCGAACGATGCCGGCCCGACCAGGTCAAAGCCCGCCCAGGTCAAATTGCCAGGTGTGCTTCTTTAAAGCTACCACTAGCTCAGGGCCCTACTCACGCTTACGCTTCAGCACGGTGCCATCGATAATAGCGAACTCTCGCTGCGCGCCGTCTTTCTCTCGGACTCGCACCACTCCTTGTACATTGCTCTCTGAAGCGGTAGCACCGCCATTTAAAAGATCGCCCCAGGTAAGCGAACCATCGTCTGAGGAGCCCCGCACATCCTGAGCACCGCGCAGCAGCAGCACGAGGGTGCCAGCGCTTTGCGCCAGACTCACCCGCTGAGCATCTTTTTCAGGCACCAGCAGTGTTACCGTTGTGGGAACCGGCAAGAGAGGATCAGCTTTAGGATCTAACTTCCGCTCGGCAGAGAGGATCTTGGTATTCTCCACCAAGCGACGAGCTACTTTCTGGGTACGCAACACACCCACCCACTGCACATCTACGCGCGCCCCTGCGCGCGCCCATCCTTCAACCCCTGTGGTGGCGTTCACGCTGATTGATACTGCTCTAAATCCGACGGGGATATTTTGAATCACAGGATTCAAAGGCGGCTCAGTTGATATCGACCCACGCATCAGTGGCAGATTAGCAGGCAAAAGCTCACGAGCATAACTGCCACGCAGATCTCCATACGAAGAGACCACCTCACCTCGTATCGCAGCAGCCGGTCTCGATACTCGAATGAAGTCTGCTGGCTGCAAGAGGGCATTAGGCTGAATGTCTTTCACCGGGATGAGCACTTCAATCTTATCTACCTGCGCTGGCTTTTCAATCGTGATTGCGGCTTTTGGGGGCTGCACTGCAGCGACCGCTTCAGCGGTGCCCTCCGAGGAGGTAAAGGTGCGCACCGCGATAGCCGAGAATAGAGATACCCAGACGACACCAAGAATTGTAATGACTATTTTCTTTGAATTGCTTGAGGCGCCGAGCTGATGCCGCTGAGAACGTCCGAAGCCACCCACGAAATCATCTGGCCCTGAGGGCTGCGGCGAACCTCCTTCTAGACCGCCGAATGACTTAAGGCGCATACCTACCTCGAAAAAAACCTAGCACCGTTGAAGCGGATCAAACCTC
>JBILUF010000012.1:0-14536 GCA_044371155.1 Bdellovibrionota bacterium | reverse complement strand
CCCCTCATAAAGCGCCAATGCCTCTGATACCCGACGCTCAGCGACGAGGCGAGAGAACTGCTCCTTAAACTCTTGCAGAGCTAGCTCCTGGGTGATCCGCGGCGCTGGGGCCCCAGCAAACGGGGTGGCCGAGGCAACATCGGCCGGCGCCTCGTCGCGCCGCGCAGCGATGCTGGGCGACCGCGGCTCTTCTCGAGATGAACTCGGCTGATTTCCGGGTGAGGCTCCGTTCATGCTCGTACCGTAACTGATAGTTTAGTCGGAAAAGAATAGTAACCCGTCACCCCTGCTAGTCAACGCTTCCGGCCAGATTCAGAGTCTTAGCTTCCCACTAGCACAAGTTTTGTTCCGACAGCGTGGCCCCTAGGGGGTTGATTCCCCTGCAAAATCGGAGCATCTGACACTAGCTTAGCACCCCACTCTCTGCTCTAATGCGACCCTTGATTCTACGAGGAGTGCGTATGCAGTTTGGACCATCCTCTCATAATCCTGATCCTAAAAGAGCACCGCTCGATCCACATACGGCATCCGCAGCAAATCAAGCCGTAGCCCTTTCTACGTTGATGCGGCTGCCACTTGAACATGCGATGCGGGCCGCAGGCGAAGCAGCTAGAGACTTTGAATTGGATCACTCCTGGCATGAGGCCAGCTGCATGGCAGAGCAAGGGTATAAGATTGCACTTACCTTATACCCCGCCGGTGGCCCAGCGGTGGTCAGACAACTGCTATCCCTTTCTAACTATCAGACCCTTGCTAGGGAATTCTCAAAGGCAGAGCACACTCTGCATGAGGTCGCCACCTCGCTTGACCGGCAAAGTATCGATGCGGAGACCCGTGAGCGCTCTATGATCCTGATGCAGTATCAAAAGACCCTGCTACAGGCAAAGCGGAGCAATAAAGTAAACTACGTCGAGCTGGCCCGTGGAGCAAACTCAGAGAATCTAAACGCAGAGTCTCGAATCATCGCATGGAGCGCTCTTCTTAAGCTCTCGAATGATTTTGGGCTTAACAATCTTGCGCTCACCGTACAATCAAAGGGGGTCACGTGGGCAGAGGGTCACTTCCGCGGCCCCCCTGCGCCAATCGGCGCACTTTCCGAGGAGGCGCAACGAAGCGTGCTTAAGTTCCTTAGGGGGTGCATCCGCTCTGAGCGAGATCTCTCCGCCAGGATAAGAAAAACTGAGGATCTCCTTAGAAAGGCACAGTCGCTTCCTGCTATCACCCAAGCAGCGGCAACAGATGCAGCGCGCAGGCTGACGCTGGATTTAGTTGAGGACTACATGCTCGCGAGGGAGCCGCTACGCGCAGAGGAGTTGGCAAATCAGTTAGTACAGAGTGCGCTTACACTTACACCGCTTGAACCCTGGCTCTTGCGAGGCCCGATCCAGGCACTCGCTGAGGTGATAGAGCACCGCTACGGGATTAAGCCCGCACGCGAGCGGCTGAAAGATATCGGCGAACTACCGCAGATTCGCTGCGCACGAGCGCGGATAGCTCTTATTCCCAAGCTCGTAGAGACGCAGCTACTATTCAACCACAAGCAGCCAGAGCAAAGCTTGCAGGTGCTAATCCAGGCAATCAAGGAGTGCAAGGGGAGTGATTACGAGAGTAGTTATGCGCGCTTTCGAATAGCTCACAACATCGCTGATATTGCAAAATTCTCAGGAAATAGCGAGCTCTGCTCCCGCTTTCGAGAGCTCACCTTTGAATATGCGAAAAAGCTGTGCGGCGAAAACGACCCCATCACGCTCTTTGCATGGAGCAGAGCGGTGGAGGAGGCATTTGAATCGAAAGAGCTTGGTGCCGCAAAGCTCTATTTAGACGCCGCCCCATCCTCGATGCTGCGCGCGGATTCAGATACCCTACCTGCGCATCTAAGGGTAATCCTCTCCAGATCCAAGGGAGCGCTTGCCCTGGAGGGCAATAATCCTGTCGATGCCGTCCCGTTTTTGGAAGAGGCGATGCGCCTCTGTCGAGGGTGCGAAGGGCTAGAGAACGCGGAGATCCTATACACCCTAGAGATCCTAATTCACGGGGTTGAAGCTCGGCTTCGCCTACTTCAGGATCAATTAGACGAAGTAGTTGATGATGAACGGCACAAGCTTCTTGATCTATACGAGGAGCAGATGGTGTATATCGAGAGTCAGCCTCATCCGTCGGAAGACAAGATCATTAAATCCCTTCGGCGTCAGATTGCGCTGCTAGACAGGCTCAACTTCGACCCGCATCGACGCATGAAGCTTCTGGGTAAACTTCAAAACTTAGACCCACACGCTCGGCCGTCTTCCAGTGATCGCCCAAGGGACGCACAGGATGCCGGTAATGAAGAGGATGAGTGGGACGACTAACCTGCAATGAACTATGGTTGACCTGCGAGCAACCGGATCGCTCCATCAAAGTCAAATAGAATCAGGTGGTTAGGTAAGCCTACAGGATTAGCCCGCACTCTGGGACCGCAGCCGCATCAGCAGCGCTCCCAATCCCTTGCCTACCCTGGTAAGAAAGGTAGGTGAGCCTTTTTACCTGGATTGAGAGGAATCTACATGGAACCAGTTGCAGTTGTGGTACTAGCCGCTGGGCTAGGGAAACGGATGGGGCTTGATCTGCCCAAGGTAGTGGTGTCCACCCGTGAGCGCCCTTTAATCCAACATGTACTCCATAGCGCCACAAGCCTTGCCCCCGAGCGCATAGTTGTTGTTACTGGACACAAGCGCGAATTTGTTGAGGCGGCAGTAAAAGACGGTGCCGAGGCTGGGCTCTATTCAGGCGAGAAGATAACTTTCATGGTGCAGGAGCAGCAGCGCGGCACTGGCGATGCGATGCGCTCGGCTCTACCAGCGCTGGAGGGTTTTAACGGGACGGTTGTCATCTTGTACGGCGATGTTCCGCTCATCAAAACAAAAACTCTTGAGGCGTTACTTACCCGCCATCACACCACCAAAGCTACCCTAACTTTACTTTCCCTTAAATCGGATCAGCAGTTTGCCTACGGTAAGGTGGTACGAGGCAAGGATGGTCAGATCGAGAAAGTCGTTGAGCTCAAGGACTGCTCGCCTGAGCAGCTTTTGATCTCGGAGCTTAATAGCGGCTTTTATGCCGTTGATTCAGCGTTCCTTGGGCCTGCGGTATCAGAGCTGAAGAATGAAAATGCCCAAAAGGAGTTCTACCTTACTGACATCGTTGAGCGTGCCGTGGTGGAGGGTCAGCGAGTATCGTCGCTTGTGACCCACGATGCTGATGAGGTGCAGGGGGTCAACACACAGGTGGAGCTTGCTGCTGTTAATCGCGCCCTGCTGCGTAGTCAGATTGAACGTTGCATCGCTGACGGTGTGATTGTTGAGGATATGCAGTCCTTATTCCTAGACCCTGATATTGTAATCGAGACGGGGGCACGCATCGGCCCACAGGTGCAGATTCGCTCGGGCTCTAAGGTCGGTGCCGGAGTTACCATTGAAGGAAGTGCCCTAATCCTTCGCTCCACTATCGGCAACGACTGCAGGATAAAGTTTGGGGTCCGTATGGAAGATGCGGTGCTTGAGTCAAATGTCAGCGTGGGGCCGTTTGCCCACCTACGCCCAGGGACACGATTGGGAGATGACGCCAAGATCGGAAACTTTGTTGAGACTAAAAATGCGCTTCTGCATGCAGGAGTAAAGGCCTCTCATCTTACCTATTTGGGCGACTGTGAGATCGGGGCAGAGAGTAACATTGGCGCCGGTACGATAACATGTAACTATGATGGGGTACGCAAACACAAAACCACGATCGGTGAGGGAGTTTTTATTGGGAGTGATACCTGCTTGGTAGCGCCCGTTACGATCTCCAATGGTGCGTATGTGGGCGCCGGCTCGGTGATTACCAAGAATGTGCCGGAGGAGAGTCTGGCCTTCACCCGCCCGCCGCTGGTGATTAAATCAGGTTGGGCAAAAAGAAAGGGCGCAGCGAAGGAGTAACGGCTCACTCGCTGCTACATCGCGCGCCGCTATTATATCGAGCGAGTTGCGAGCAGATGCGCCTTTAGCGCCGCCAGCGCAATGCCACGATGACTTGAGGTTGCCTTCTCAGACTCAGAGAGCTCAGCAAATGTTTTATTGCCACCATCCGGCATGAAGATTGGATCCCAGCCAAAGCCGTCTCCTCCACGCGGAGCTATCAAACTGCCCTTGACGCGCCCTTCAAAGAAACAAGCCTTTCCCCCTGAATCGAGGTACCCGACCACTGCCACCACCTCAGCACGCAAATTGCCGCTGCGCTCAGCGATTTCATAGAGGCCCTGCGCTTTTAAGGATTTCAAGAACCACTTTACAAGTGGCCCCGGTAGGCCGTTTAACCCTTCAAAGTGTAGCGCCACATCCTCGACCAACACCTCAGAGAGCCCCTCGGTGAGGACATGATTCAACTTGGCGGCTGTTATCTTTTGGGTGTCGAGCCCTTGTGGCTCCGGAAGATCGATGCTCAAAAGCCTTAAGCCTGGCAGAACACGCTCAGCCTCTCGAAATTTTCCGGGATTACTGGTGGCGAAGGAGAGAAAGGAGAACTGACGTGCGCTGTGTGCCACCAACGATACTTTCAATCAACAGGCAGCAAAATCCTATTTAGCCAGTGCTATTTAGCCAGTGCTATTTAGCCATTGTGCCAGGGATAAAACGGCGTAGCTCGACATCGGTTGCCTGCGCTATCTTAGCAAGCTCTTTACGAACTCTTTTCTCGCGGTGGGTGCGGCGCTTGTCGCGTTTATGCTTACGAATTGCTTCAATTATCTTTGTAGGGGATGCCATAACCAAAGTACCTTTTTTTTCCTCGGGAAGGGCAAGACACTAATTTAAACAGTAAGTTAAGTCAACGACTCGGCCTCACGCCCTGGTTTGGCACCCCTAGGGGCCTAATATACTTAAAGATTACGGCGGTTTCCCGCTCTGAGCCAAACCAGCGTTTGAGCGTCTATTCTGTCTCATTTTACCCGATCTTTCGGAGCTCCCCCCCGCAACTTGGCCATCTAACCTCGGAGGGCGCCGCAGCGCAGAGAGATAATTAGCCCCTCGTACAAAGCAGGATAAATTCGCAGAATGATACCGCCTCCCAACACGGGCGCAAACCAAAACCGCCCGCCGCAAGGCGATCTGCAAAGAGGAGATTTAGGTGCCGATGCAACTTTCTAAGGAATCCGCCCTTCGCCTACGCCAAGCGCTCAAGACGACAGCGCGCCTTGGTGGGTTTGGATTTCTCAGTTTCATAATCTCTTTTCTTCTTTCCATCTACTATCGGACAAATGATGGGCAGCGCATGGAGCTCTCCACCATGCAGCAATTCTATTCATTCAGGCCTACTAGAGAGCCACCAGAGCATGTCGTTATCGCCTCAATTGATGAGCAGACCTATGCGGATCTGCATGAGCAGATCTCGGTGCGAGATAAGTTTCCACGCGCATATACTGCTGCGGCTCTGACGCGGATTCAATCAGCAGGACCAGCGCTGCTCATAATGGATTTAAAGCTCCCCAGGGAGCGGGACGATCCGGCTTCGGATGCGATCATCGAGCAACAGATTCGCTCTAGACCTACCTCAATCTGGTCTGGTGAGCTACCCGCCGGTGAGGATGCACCGATTGGCCTATCAGGATTTCCCTCAATTACTATCCCCTCAGATGAGCGATTTATAAAAGCGGCCGCAATGCAGCTTTCGATGTGGACCAAGCACCGATTTGGGTACAGATATGAGATTGTGCTCTCTGAGGATCAAAAAATACCTCTCGATAAACGGATTGTTCTTCTCCCTGCGCTGCGGGATCTCTCTGGGCTTCCGGTTAAGGTGCCGGGAGAGTATGACTTAATAAATTATTATGGTCCCAGAGGAACCATCACAAAGGTCTCGCTCTCAAGAATATTAAAGATGAATGAGGCTGAGGCTAAAGCAGCTTTCGGCGGCAAGGTGGTGCTAATGGGGTATCACAACCTTGACCACGGCGAGGCTAAGCAGGATAAAGACGAGTTTCATGTGCCGGTGTCGGCCGCCACCATGTACGGGGTGGAGATTCACGCCACAATCGCGGCAAACCTGCTTGATGGCTCAGCGATAAAACGGCTTCCGGGGGAGTCGGAGTCAGCATACCTCTACCTTGGGATACTTTTTCTTACAGTAGCGGCACTGGCACTGCGGCCAGAGCTCAGTATTCCTCTGGTCCTACTCGCGAGCGGGCTCTATCACGTCTTAGCCTATTACACCTTCTCTACCTCGTTGGTGTGGCTTCCAGGAGTGCGACTTGTGTGGATAGCAGCGTTGTTAATAAGTATTGCGGGGATGTTCTACCACTACCTCTACCTCAAACGGCTTGGCAGAGTGTGGCAGGATACCTTTGACTTTGAACTTGAAGAACGGTGACGCGATATCATGGCAGCCTCACAGCAGATAGCAGCCCTCAATCTCGCTCCGGATTCAGTATTTCGCGAACACTACCGGATCCGAGCACTGCTCGGTCGAGGCGGCATGGGGGCGGTCTATCTGGCCCAAGATCTTACCACAGAGAAGGAAGTGGCGCTTAAGGTGCCAATAACGCGGAGCTCAGACCAAGTAGCGAGCTTCGCGCGAGAGGTAGAGATTCACTCCCGACTCAAATCGCCGTATATCGCAGCAGTTTTTGGCTCCTGTACTGATCCTTCAGACGGGCCGCTGTATCTTGCACTCGAATATCTCTCAGGCCGCTCCCTTGCTGAGGTGATCGGTAGCTCCACACTGCCGCCCCTTGCAACGCGTATCACATGGCTTACCCAGGTGGCTTACGCGCTTGAGCATCTGCACACGCAAGGGGTGATTCACCGCGATATTACTCCGGGCAATATACTGATCACTTCAGAGCAACAAGGCAGCGGTATCAAGCTTCTAGACTTTGGCGCTGCGCTCCAGCTAGCTCAGCAGCGCAGCAGTGACGATTCAGGTGCAATCGGCACACTGTACTATATGTCTCCAGAGCAACACCGCGGCAGTCAGCTCGATGTTCGCTCCGATATCTACTCATGTGGCGTGCTTGCCTACGAGCTACTTACAGGAGAAAAAGCCTTTGAGCTTGAGCGGCAATACGAGGAGTTCCTGGAGGCCCATCACCTAAAACTTCGCCATCTAGCCGGACGAATTCCTTCCGTACGGGAGAAAAATCAAAAAGTCTCAGGGTTTCTTAGCACTGTTGTTCAGGTGTGCATGCAGAAAAAAAAGCAGTATCGCTACGACACCGCAAGCGAAGTCGCGCGCAGACTAGAGCGAGCACTGCAGATTGAGGTAGATACTTCACTCTGGGGGCAGATACGCAGAGTGTTCGCCTAGCGGCGGCGCCTCGGTGGAAGGAGGTCTGTATATAGACTTTTGCTGCCCTAATGCGCTAGGGTGTCGCCCCCCGAAAAAGAACGTACAAAAGCTGCATTGCTGCATCTAATTTCGGGCCGGATTTTACAATGAGTCAGCTCGACACCCATAACCCTCTCGACGATAAGCGCCCACGCGATACCCTCGGCGCTGCCGTATCGCTGCCGCCACTTGAGCGCGCTGGCAAGATCCCATTTGTCTTTCACAACTGCTATGACATCTCGCTCGATGGAGTACGCAGTCTACATCCTTTTGATTTCAAGAAGCGCAGTGGGGTGTACGCTGAGCTGGAACGAGAACTACGCCTCTCTAGAAGCTCTATCTACACCCCGGAGCGAGCTAATGATGCCCTCCTTGGCCTTGTACATGAGCCCTCCTACATACGCGCACTGTCTAATCCCGCTCTTGCCGCAAAAGTGATGGGAATTCCAGATTTGGCGTTTCTGCCCGCTGATACGATCGAGCATGGGCTGCTTGACCCGCTGAGGTATGCAGTTGGTGGAACGGTGCTGGCGGCAACGATAGCGGCGGAGCACCGTTGGGCGATTAATTTAAGCGGTGGATTTCACCATGCAAAAAAAGGGCGGGCCGAGGGATTTTGCTTTTTTGCTGATACCGCGATCGCAATTCGTGCGCTGCAACTTACCAATCCAGCCATACGGGTACTGAGCGTCGACCTTGATGCACATCAGGGAAATGGGGTCGCAGAACTTCTCGGCGATGACCCACAAGTCTGCCTCTTTGATGTCTATAACCGCGAAATCTACCCGCGCTACACCGGCGCTTCCTCGCGTATTCGGTATAACTTTCCCGTCCCAAGCTCTATCGATGATGCAGGGTATATGGCGCTCCTGCGGGGCGAGCTTCCGGCGGCACTAGACTCCTTTCCAGCCGATCTCCTGATATACAATGCAGGGTCTGATATCTTTAAAGATGATCGGTTGGGACGGATGAGGATATCGGCTGATGCTATCTATGCGCGTGATGAGTTCGTTTTTAGCGAAGCATTTCGTCGAAACATTCCGATTGTCATGCTCCTCTCTGGAGGTTATGCCTCTCGCTCCCCGCAGCTCATCGCAGGATCGATTATCCACACGCTGCGACGCCACATGGGGGAGCAGATCTCTGAGCGGCTTTCGACCCCCTACCGATAGAGCCTTGGTGCTCGCTATATCCGGGCTAAGGCAGTATCAATATCAGATATCAGATCATCACACTCCTCGATTCCGCACGAGATACGGATGAAGCCATCTTCAATCCCAAGGAGTTTACGTTGCTCGGGTGGAATCGTTGCGTGAGTCATAATCGCTGGGTGCTCTATCAAGCTCTCAACAGCGCCGAGGCTTTCGGCCAGTAAAAATACCTCGACTGACTCTAAAAACTTACGCGCCTCTGGAATGCCGCCTTTTAGGACAAACGAAATCATCCCACCTGGCATCCTCATCTGTTTTTTTGCAACTGAATACTGCGGATGGCTTGGAAGCCCCGGGTAGATGACCTTAGCGATCTTTGGATGCGCGGCAAGATGCTCTGCTATGCGCTGTGCGTTTTCGCACTGTCTTTGCATCCGCACCGCGAGCGTCTTTACCCCCCGATGCGCGAGGAAACAGTCAAAGGGACTTGGCACCGAGCCGATGGCATTCTGTAGGAAGGCGATCTTTTCACTGAGTGCACCATGCTCGCGGCATACCAAAACACCCCCTATCACATCGGAGTGGCCATTTAGGTACTTAGTAGCCGAGTGCACCACTACATCAAATCCCAGGCGTAGTGGGTTTTGAAGATACGGAGAGGCAAAGGTGTTATCAGCCACCGCGATTAGATTATGCTTCTGCGCAAGTGCTGCGAGCGCCTCAAGATCAGCGATTTTGAGCATCGGATTTGTTGGGGTCTCCACCCACAGCATCCGGGTCTGCGGAGTAATGTGCTGCTCCACGAGAGCGGCATTCTCAAGCCCCGCATAGGTCACTGCTAAATTCGCAGACGATTTGCGTACCTTATCAAAGAGTCGAAAGGTGCCGCCGTAGATATCATCACCTGATACAAGGTGGCTCCCCGCCGGAAGCGCTTCCAAGAGAGTCGCTATAGCGGCTAAGCCAGAGCTGAATGCAAACGCAGCGGCTCCGCACTCGAGACTTGCAAGGCACTTCTCATATGCTGAGCGGGTCAGATTATGGGAGCGGCCATAGTCGTAGCCTTTGTGTACCCCCGGGCTCTCTTGCTTATAGGTAGAGGTGGCGTAAATAGGGGTAATCACCGCACCAGTAGTGGGGTCCGGATCGGAGCCTACATGAATTGCTCGGGTTGAGAATCCAAGTTCCTTCTCTCGCTGCATATCAATCGCCTCCTACGGTTTGTGCTCCGCTCGTTAACAGCGCCGCCCTCGGTGCCTTGGGGCAACAGCTGCTACCTACACCGAACGGCGCAGGTAGTTTAAGAAATCCATCCGGGTGATGAGGCCATAAAATCCAGCATCATCGGCGATTATTGCCACCATCCCTCGCTCAAATAGCGCAAGCACCTTATCGCGCGAATCTCCCGGCCGCAGAGTCTCTAGGGCCGTCGTCATCAGCTCTCGCACCGGACGGGCAAAACTGCTTCTATCTTTTTGAATAGCGGTTAGAAGATCAAGCTCATCTAATAAGCCAACTACTTTGCCATCTTCCAGCACCGGAAGCTGCGAAACATCGTTGGCCTTCATCCGCTGATAGGCGGTGAGGAGGGTGTCATTTGGGGTGAGGGTAATTGTGGCTCCTTCGCTATGTCTGCGCGAAATGAGGTCACGAAGATCGCCGAAGTGTTTCTGCTCCAAAAACCCCTGCTCGATCATCCAGTGATCATTAAACTGCTTGGAGAGGTACTTATTACCGCTATCGCAAACGAAGGTTACTACCCGCTTTGGCTTCGTCTGCTCACGGCAGTATTTAAGCGCCGCAGCCAACAAGGTGCCAGATGAGGATCCTCCTAATAACCCATTGGTTGCTAGCAGTTCGCGTGCGGCGAGCAAACTCTCTTTGTCAGTAATCGAATAGGCGTGTTTTACCCGACTAAGATCAGCTATCGCAGGGATAAAATCCTCGCCAATTCCCTCCACTACCCAGGAGCCCACCTCGGTTGAGACCTCCCCTGTCTTGATGTAGTGAGTAAGAATTGAGCCCTGTGGATCGGCCAGCACCAGCTCAAGATGCGGCGCTACCTTAGCAAAATAACGGCCCATGCCAGCAATAGTGCCACCGCTGCCAACACCGCTCACCACCGCATCAACGTTGTGTCCCATCTGCTCCCAGATCTCAGGGGCAGTGCCATGCTCATGCGCTAACGGGTTGGCAGGATTTTCAAACTGGTTAACATACCAACAGTTTGGGTTTGCCTTAGCATACGCCGCCGCCCGATCCTGGTAATACTCTGGGTTGCCCTTGGCCACATCAGAGCGGGTGAGCATGATTTTAGCCCCCAATGCCCGCAGGTGACTTATCTTCTCGCGGCTCATCTTATCGGGGATAAATAACACGAGCTTATAGCCCCGTCGTGGCGCCACCATGGCAAGCCCAAGCCCGGTGTTGCCAGCGGTGGCTTCGACCAGAGTATCCCCTGGTTTGATAAGCCCTCGTTTCTCTGCATCATTGATCATCGCCAACGCGATACGATCCTTAATGGAGCCACCAGGGTTCTGAAACTCAAGCTTTGCAAAGAGCTCACAGAGGCCGGTATCAAGCCCCTCTAGTTTTACGATGGGAGTATTGCCGATTAGATCAAGAATGCTCATACGACCGTATGATAATCCTATTTTTTCGCAAGTACCATGCAAAATACCCACGGATAGTCAGGAACGTTACACCTGCTGACGAGTCCAGGCCGTGGCAAGTGAGTCGGCATATTCGTTCCACAACCAGCCGTTATGCGCCTTAATCCACTTAAGCTCTACTTTAGGGTGCTCTCTATGTAGGGAGTATAACCGCTGCACCAGGTCTAGGTTCTTGATCGGTCCATCCTTGCGCTTCCAACCCCGCTTCTCCCAACCGGCAGCCCACTTATTGATGGTATTCACACACAGCTCGCTATCGCTATAAATATCCATAACGGCATCAGGCGGAAGGATTGTGTAGGCCTCAATAAGCGCTGTGAGCTCCATCCGGTTGTTGGTGGTATCCTGCTCGTGGCCATGCTTCTGGGTCTGCACCACCCCATCGACCACATGCACGAGCCCCCATCCCCCCGGCCCAGGATTGGGGCGAGCGCCACCGTCGGTAAAAATGCCGTTTTGTGGGCCCTCACGATAACGGGTCAACACCTCGGCGACGGTAAGAGACGATGAATACTCCATGAACTGTTCATACTCCGTAGTAGGCGCTCAGATAATTATAGGCTCAGACGAGCCTTTGAGCTAAGGCGCAGAAAAGGTTACACTTAAAAGACCTCTGAGTAACAGGGTAATTTTGTGAGCAGCACTGTTTTAATAGCCGTAGTCCTGGCAGCCCTTGGGGCGCTGCTCTTGGGTGCTATCTTGCTTCTGTGGTGGCAAGCTCTAAGCAGTCAATTTTTGCCGCAATTTTCTACCCGCGGAATTACTGACAATCTCAAGATCGGTCAGCACCAAAAAGCGCTGGAACGATCCGATCGGCTAATCGAGCAGCGCGAATTTAAGGCTGCGGCGCCGCTGCTACAGGAGGCGTTGATTCTGCTTCACATCAAAAAAGATCGCGCTCTCGTTGAGCGCTCGGTGCAGTTTAATCTCTCCGTTATATCCCGCATCATCTCAATCGCTGAACACACCGGTGCTCACCTTGAGAATCTCGCAATCGTGGAGGATCTAATCCATTCACGCGGAGAGCTTCAGCTCGCATTCCTCGATGGGCTCCGCGACCGAAGCGCATTCCAGCGTCGTCGCTCCGAAGCTGGGAAGGGTGCTCCAGACTGGGCGCTTTCAGAGTTCAATCGTAAGGTCGAGGATCTTGAGGAACGTATCACCACAAATAAGCGAAGTCTTCAAACACAGGTCAAAGAGCTTCTCGATGCCGCCGCTAACGGGCCAAGCACAACAATTACCTACCACTAAGTAACTTTACTAACCCGGCATCTCTGCCTTTATGCCGCATCGCCCTCTTCCCGAATTCCTGTTAAACGACTCTGAGCTCTTTGCGATCGCAAAGCCTCCCGGACTCCACTCAGTAATGCAGTCACAGTCAGATAATCTCTCGGTGGCCGCGTTGCTTCTCGAGGCCCACCCGGCACTCGAGGCTGCTGCCCCCAAAGTGGGGGATGCTGGGTTGGTAAACCGACTGGACTATGACACCAGCGGCATACTGCTTGGTGCTTGGAACCGTGGCACATGGGAACGGCTCTCTACCCTCCTGAAGTCCGGTGGGATAACAAAATCATACCATGTGATTTTAGAGGGGAGACTCGCTTCGACTCAGCGTATCTCGGGGTGGATCGGCTCACCTTACCGCCGTGGCTCAAAAGTACGGGTGTACAGCTCTGTCCCGCCTAAGTCAGTCCGTGCTCTGCCCGCCGCAAGCGAAGTCAATCCAGTTTGCTACGATCAAAAATCAGATTGCACTCTTGTGCTGGTTGATTGCGCCGTTGCGCGGCGCCATCAGGTGCGAGCACACTGCGCGGCTCTGGGGCACCCACTGTTGGGTGATGTCTTGTATGGCTCGGCGCGGCAACTAATAGAGCCTGCTCCTGCTGATGAATCACGCGGATTTTTTCTGCACGCAGGTAGCGCTAGCTTTTTTCATCCCATAACTCAGGAACGAGTTAGACTTGAGGCTCCCCTGCCCGATTGGATAGTAAGCCGATTCAAGCTTTAGCGCCGACAGAAGACTTGAACGAGAAGCGCTTTGGGGAAACCGGCGTGCGGATCTGCGCGAACTCCGCACGCCGAGTGTCAACGCATCAGCGCTCGTCTAAAACCTGAAGCGCAAATGGGCCCCCACCACCGACACTATCAAGTGCCGCGACAGTTGCTACCAATCCATCTGCCAACGAAAGATTGAGCGCCTGTATCGCCACCGTCTTGGTATTGGCAAGAGTAACGCTCACATCATAATTTCCGGCAGGCACCGTAAGATATGCTGACAGTGCTTTAAACGGAACGTTTTTCAAAATTGGCTCAGCAGTTGCCAAGTTAGCGCCAGGAGCTGTCGCATAGACATCGACCGCTGGAGCGCTCGCAGCGCTATGCAACACCCGAATACGTGCCGACCCAGCCTCAGGGGAGGAGCGATCCGCTGTTGCAACGATCGGAGCTATCGAAACTACCTTCCCTGCTGCAATTACGAAGTAATCAGTATCAGCGTTAAGCGGAAGCTCAGCGTTGATCACGGCAGTGTTAGTGCCAGCTGCCTTCACAGTGATAAGACGAGTGCCCGGGGATACCGGCAGAAACTCCGATGCTGCTTTGTAAGGCACATCCCCAAGCACCGCCCCACCATCGACAAACACATCGACATTCGGTGCATCAGGAGACGCATGAAAAACCCTCAGGCGAGCTTCGTCATCGTGGCCACCACTGCCACAGCCAACAAGGGCAGCTAGTGAAATCGCGAGCACAGTAACTTTTTTAAACATAACCCTCCTTAATAGGTGTTAAATTATTACAGTATTTTGCACAGAGCCCCTGGCTCGGTCAATAAATATTGTAAAATTGACGCACCTTTTAAATTTATGGCATGATATTAAAGAGATATGGGCAAAAAACTGCAACCATCCCTGGCACTTACTGCGGCTCTTCGGCCGCTTGTGCGATTTTGCCTAAGACATGGCATTCGTGCCCGCGAACTCGATGAGGTCGTTAGAAAGTCCCTAGTCGATGAGGCTAGGAGAACAATTGAAGACGCCGGTGGAGAGATCAGCGTTAGCAAGATAAGTGTGGTAACTGGAATCCATCGGGTCGAGGTAGGGCGTCTTTTGGCTGGCAAACGACGCCCTCGTAGCAAACACGATGTGCTCAACCGAGTAATGGGGCTCTGGAGTCAGCGCTTAGAGTACCGCGATACGTCAGGCAGCCCTCGTCCCCTCACATACCAAGGCCTCACTAGTGAATTTGCTGCAGTGGTGGGGCGAGTAAGCAAAGAGGTCAGCCACTACCCGTTACTCTTTGAGCTGGAACGAATCGGTGCAATCGAATACTCAGGCGATAGAGTGAAACTAACTGCTTTTGAATATACTCCGTCCGGCG
>JBILUF010000252.1:0-4478 GCA_044371155.1 Bdellovibrionota bacterium | reverse complement strand
GGCGTTGCCGCATCTGCTGGCGCTGATTTGCAAGATGGCATCACAAGCGCTGCCAACGACAGGAGTGCTGCACTACTTGAGGTGGTGATGGTACCCATGGCCGAGGCTCCAAAACAAAACTGTGAGCTATAGTAACGGTAGATGAGAGCTCTGGGATACTCAAGCTCCTGCCAGTTCGAAAATACCGTTCTCTGACTCCTTGGGCGACTGCGGGCTGATAGCCATCAGCGTTCAGTGGATTTTACCTGCTCCCAGAGCTCTTCTAATTTGTCTCGCTGCCAGTTTGCTTGGTCGGCACCCGCCAATGCCGCGACTTTTTTGAAGCGATTTATAAATTTTTGGTTGGCGCGTTGCAGCAGATCCTCACTATTAAACGACATCTTGCGCGCCAGTTGAGCGAGGGTAAAGAGCAGATCGCCAAACTCCTCCTCTTGGTGTGCGCGATCGTTTGGAGATGCCTGTAAGAACTCAGTAAGCTCCTCGTGCACCTTCTCCTTAATATTTTCTGCCGTGTCCCAATCGAAATTGACCCGAGCTACTTTCTCGCCGATGCGATGCGAGCGCAGTAGTGCGGGCATGCTCTTGGGAACACCATCGAGAATTCCCTCGGTATCTTTGCGGTCGGCCTGCTTTATCTTCTCCCAATTCTTCAGCACTCCTTCAGAGTCTTTGACCTCTAAGGTGCCGAATACATGGGGGTGACGTTTTATCATCTTCTCGGAGAGAATTGTGATCACATCACTAATGCTAAATCGCTTGTCGTCCGCGCCAATTTGGCTATGCAGCATCACCTGCAAAAGTACATCCCCAAGCTCCTCTGGGAGTTTCTCGGGGGCTGACTCGATCGCATCAATAGTCTCGTATGACTCCTCAATCAGGTATGGCTTGAGTGAGCTGTGAGTTTGCTTTAAATCCCACGGGCAGCCGCCATTGGGGTCTCGCAGTTTTTTAAAGATCTGGACTAATTCTTCAAATAGCTCGCCTGGCGTCTTCATGCGGAGGACTGTACAGTTTTTTTGAGATCTCTGCACGTGCTGAGTGCCAATTCGGGGACCTGGCGATAGTGAAGATATCGACGCTCTTCGCTCCAGCCGCCAGTAGCTCACTACTAGCTACCCCGGTGGTAGCGCCCGTGGTGAGGACATCGTCGATAAGGAGGATTGTCTTCCCTGCGACCACCTGACGGCTGGCTCGCAGAGAATTCTTAACATTATTCAGCCGACGTTCGGGACGGAGTTCGGCCTGGCGCATCCGGTAGCCGTGGTGTGAGAGTGCAAAGATTGACCACGGTACCCCACCGCTAACACTCATCGCTGCGGCCAGAATGACACACTGATTAAATCCTCTACGAAGTAACGCGGCTTTGGAGGAGGGGATAGGTACGATCAGATCCCAGTCTGGTGTCGGGAAGAGCTTGGGGATTTCGGGCGTAATCAGCTTTGCAAGAGCGGTGGCGAGCCGTTTGCTCGGTTTGTACTTAATCGTATGGATTAGCTCGCGATAAATCCCCTCATACTCCCAAAGGTATCGGAGGGTGCGAGGAGGGGATGGATACAGTTGGCAGAGCTCGCAGCAGGGCTGCCCAGCGGCCACGGCGCGTGGCTCATAGCATCGCGGGCAGCGCTCTGTAGCAGCGGGGGCAGCTGGAGTGCATCCAGAGCAGAGCACACCATGGGTGCGGGCACCACAAAGAAGGCACCTATTGGGGAAGAAAATCTCAGCCAGATCAAGTAATGCAGTCATGCACTACCTAATCGGCGGTTTTGCAGTTTTGTTGCGTAGATTCGGTAGGTGCCGCAACGATAGAACTACACCTTGATAGAACTACACCTTGATAGAACTACACTTTGATAGAACTACGTCGTGCGAAGTCTGAGCAGTGGGGTTAATACAAAGACCGCCCACTCATCTCAGAAGGCTGCGGTAGCCCCATCATCTTCAGAACTGTGGGAGCCACATCGCACAACGCTCCACCCTGGCGGAGAGCTACAGTGCCAGAATGTCCCCAGAGAATCACCGGAACAGGAAAGGTGGTATGTGAGGTAAACGGGGTGTTGTCTTCGTACCGGATCATTTGTTCCGCGTTGCCGTGGTCTGCAAAAATCAGGGCCTGTCCGCTAACCTGCCCGAGAGCCGCAAGCATCTGCCCGAGGCAGGTATCAACGGTCTCAACTGCTTTGATAGCAGCGTCGAGTACTCCGGTATGGCCCACCATATCGCAGTTGGCAAGGTTCACAACGATCAGGCTAAATCGTCTCGAGTTAATCGCTTCTATGACTTTCTCGGTTACCCCAAGTGCGCTCATCTCTGGCTTGAGATCGTAGGTCTTCACATCACGGGGGGATGGCACCATCACCCGTTCTTCGCCCGAGTAGGGGGGCTCGATACCGCCGTTGAGAAAATACGTTACATGCGGATATTTCTCGGTCTCGGCGATACGAATCTGTGTTAGGCCAGCTTGCGACACCACTTCGCCGAGGTGATTCTTGATCTCAAGCTGCGGACACAGTGCTGGCAGATGAAAGGAGTGGTCGTAATCGGTGAAGCACAGCACCCGTTCGGCTGCGATGCGGGGTCGGTCGCGTTCGAACCCGTCAAAATCATCGATACACAGAGCGCGCACAATTTGGCGCATCCTATCCTCGCGGAAGTTAAAAAAGACAACTCCATCCTCGGGGTTAATCGCAGCCGGAGTGAAAACGGCTGGCTCGATAAACTCATCGGTGATCCCGTTTTGATACGAGGACTCAATCCAGGCCACAGGATCGCGCTGCGCGGTGCCTTTGCCGCAGGCGATGGCATCCCAGGCCTTTTGAGTGCGTTCCCAGCGTTTGTCTCGATCCATGCCAAAAAAGCGGCCGCACAGGGAGGCGATTTTGCAGGTGGGATATTGGGCTAAAAATTCCTTAAAGCGCGCGAAATCCACCTTGGCTGCATGCGGAGCCACATCTCGCCCATCAGTAAAGAGGTGCAGCATTACAGGGCCACGATAGGTGGCGGTGAGTCTGTTAATCAGCAGTTTTAAATGCTCTGCGTGTGAGTGCACCCCACCTTCGCTATAGAGCCCGACAAGGTGGATACATGGCGCACCGCGAGAGGACTCAATAAACTGATTCCACTGCTGTGATTGATGTAGCGCCTCAGGCTGTAGCGCGCGCGAGATGCGCAGGAGCCACTGCTCCACAACTCTACCCGCCCCGATATTTAGGTGGCCTACCTCGGAGTTGCCCATCTGGCCCTGTGGAAGTCCGACCGATTCACCGTGAGTTATCAACGTGGCATTGGGACAGTTGGAGAGCAACTGGTCGAGCACCGGCTTGCGAGCCTGCGCCACAGCGTTGCCTATGGTATTTGGATTGATGCCGAAACCATCCAACACACAAAGCAGGGTAGGGCGTAGTGATGTCATAGCTGGCCTCCGTGTATGATGAAGTTACGGTGTAGAGAGTCGCGGGGCAGGTGCCTCTGTTGCGCGTTGTGCGGGAGCGTGCGCCGCTCCTCCCCAAAGAATCTCGGTAACGCCACGAGTCAGTCGCGCCAAGGTGGCGTCAGCGCCAGCGAGATCGCCAAGCTTGACCGCAGTGAACGCTTGCAGCGCTTGCACCTCGCGAGCCAGCTCTGGGGTAAGGGTTACTTCGTGCTCACCAAGAAGAGTTGGTAGTTTTGCGATTCCTGCCTTTGCCTCATCTAACATCCGTAACGCAATCAGGGTGCGTATCTGCTCAAGTTCCACCTCTAGTCGCGCTATTCCGTGCGTCTCCTTGGCAGTAGCGCGCAGGGTCGAGAGTGCCTGCTCGGGCTGATTTAGCTCCACCCACAGTTCGGTTGCCCTCTTTAGCGCAGCCACCGAGCCGTCTTGGCGTGCCACTTTGGCTAGGCTCTGTGCTGCGCTGACTCGATCGCCAGCTTCAAGGTGTAGCTCTGCCAGCCGCTCGAGTGCCGGCGAGAGTGATTCACGTTTCGCAAAGGCACTGAGCACATCCTTAAGCTGAGTGGGGTCGATGGTTTCTTTAAGGAGTTTCTTAAATCGGATGCGGGATCTAAATCGCTCAGATTCCTCTCCGTCATATCCTAGCCCCTCGAGGCGTTCTTGATATTCAAGCGCATCCTCAAAACGCTCAAGATCCTCTGAGAGGTCACGTGCCATCCGTGCGGCATGCCGGTTGGGCTGAGAGGCCAAGATAAGAGCGAGGTTATCAATGGCTGCAGTTTTGTTTTTGAGCTGGATATTGAGCTCAGCTGCGCGCATCAGCACTTCAACATCCTGAGGTGCTTCGGCGCGGGCGGCATCAATAAGGCGGAGTGCTTCACGCAGATCTCCTTGCCCCTCTACCACTCGCGACAGCTCTACCCGTGCAATCAGGTCATGGGGATAGCGCCTAATAAGCTGCTCATATTCGGCGCGGGACTTGTTCCATTCATGGCAGGCTGCGAAGCTGCGCGCCGACCGCAGCCCGTCAAGGAGTGCCTGGCGTTGA
>JBILUF010000251.1:0-4485 GCA_044371155.1 Bdellovibrionota bacterium | reverse complement strand
TTCCTCTCGCATAGAGCCGTGCGAGCTCTCCCCCCATAGCCGGTACAACACCGGAAGCACAAACAGGGTCAAGAAAGTCGAGGTGAGGATCCCGCCAATTACCACCGTTGCAAGCGGGCGTTGCACCTCTGCGCCGGGACCGGTGGCCAGCGCCATCGGCACAAACCCAAGCGAGGCCACAAGCGCGGTCATCAGCACAGGACGAAGCCGGGTGAGCGCTGCATTATATATCGCCTCTTCTACCTCCATTCCTTGCTCTCGCAACTTCCGAATGAATGAGAGAATCACTAGCCCATTGAGCACTGCCACCCCGGAAAGTGCGATGAACCCCACCGCAGCCGACACCGAAAGCGGAATGCCTCGCACCATAAGTGCCAACACCCCGCCACTTAACGCCAGCGGCACACCACTAAACACAAGCAGCGCATGGCGCAGGTCGCCGAAGGTGTAAAAGAGCAGGGTTAAGATAAGAATCAGCGCAACTGGCACAACCACCGCAAGCCTCGCCTGCGCTGAGATAAGGTGCTCAAACTGCCCTCCCCAGTTGGTCCAATACCCTGGCGGCAGTTTGATCTCTTCTGCTATTCGCCGCTCTGCCTCGGCAACGAATCCACCCAGATCTCGGCCGCGCACATTCGCCGACACCACCACGCGGCGCTTTCCATTTTCGCGACTAATCTGATTTGGTCCATGCGCAACAACAATTTGCGCCACACTAGAGAGCGGCACAAAGGACCGCAGTGGCGCCTCGTCGTGCTCTATTGTTGTTGCCACACCAGCTCGGCTCGTCGTTCCAGCAGGAAGCGGAATCGGAAGGCTCCCTAGTCTATCAATGTCAGAGCGGATCTGCTCAGGCAGCCGCACTACGATCCGAAACCTTCTATCCCCCTCATACAGCTCACCGGCTTCGGCGCCGCCGATTGCAATCGACACCACCTCTTGAACGTCAGCAGTGCTAAGACCAAACCGTGCCAGTCTGGCGCGATCAAGCTCGACGCTGAGCATCGGCAGTCCAGTGACCTGCTCCACTTTGACATCAGACGCTCCGGACACTGCCGAAAGAACGTCGGCTATCGCTTCGGCATTACTCTGCAGCAGCTCCATGTCATCGCCAAACACCTTCACCGCTACATCACTTCTGACCCCCGCAATGAGCTCATTAAACCGCATCTGGATAGGCTGGGTAAACTCATAGTTATTCCCCGGAATCTCAGAGACCGCTTCCTCAATGGCGCGCACCACCTCAGCCTTTGGCCTGCGTGGGTTGGGCCACTCGTCTCTGTCTTTGAGCACTATAAATCCATCGGCCACACTGGGCGGCATCGGATCGGTGGCGATCTCAGCGGTGCCGATCTTTGTGAATGTATGAGAGACCTCCGGAAATCTCCGAATGCGCTCCTCAAGAGCTTTTTGCATATCGATAGCCTGGGTAAGCGAGGTACCAGGCACCCGTAGCGCATGTAATGCGATATCCCCCTCATCAAGGCTTGGGATAAACTCCCGGCCCATCTGGCTTGCAAGCCCCAGAGAGAGCACAAACAACCCCACGGCACAGCCCAGAATAAGCCTTGGACGGTGCAGTGCGCGAGCGAGTAGCTTCCCATATAGCTCGCGGATGCGATAAAGCCGGGAGCTTTCCTCATGCTTTACCCAGCCGTTAAGAAACACCGCCACTGCTGCCGGCACAAAGGTCAATGACAGAATCATCGCAGAGAGCAGCGCAATGACCACGGTGATCGCCATCGGGTGGAACATCTTCCCCTCGATACCGCTGAGCGCAAAGATCGGCAGATACACAACTATAATGATAAGCTCGCCAAACATCGTGGCATGCCGCACCTCGGATGCGGCCTCAAACACCACCTGGAACCGCTCTTTTAGGGTCAAAAGCCGCCCCAGCCGCCGCTGTTCCTCGCCCAGGCGCCGAATGCAGTTCTCGACGATAATCACCGAGCCATCAACGATAAGTCCAAAATCGAGCGCGCCTAAGCTCATTAAATTAGCGCTTACTTTGGAGGCCACCATTCCGCTGACTGTAAAAAGCATCGAGAGCGGGATCACCAGCGCTGTGATCAAGGCCGCGCGAAAGTTTCCGAGAAAAACAAACAGCACCACAATGACAAGTGCTGCACCCTCAAAGAGATTCTTCTTTACCGTGTTGATGGTTTTATCGACCAGGGTAGTGCGATCGTACACCGTTTTGGCCACCATCCCCTCTGGCAGCGAGCGGTTGATCTGCTCCATCTTGCTGGCGACTCGGCTGGCCACCGCTCGGCTATTTTCGCCCATCAGCATAAACACCGTGCCTAGTACCACCTCACGCCCGTTCTCGGTGGCGGCTCCGGTCCTAAGCTCCTCACCTAAGGAGACATCGGCAACGTCTTTTACGAAGATTGGCCGCCCCTCCCGAGTAGTGATAACAAGCTTTTCAATCTCATCAATTGTGACCACCTGACCTGGCACCCGCACCAGATACTGTTCACCATTTCGCTCGATATATCCTGCTCCAGTATTGGAGCTGTTGGCGCTTATAACCTGCACCAGGTCGTGCAAGGTGAGTCCAAGACCCAAGAGCCTATCGGGCCGAGGTGTGACATGGAACTGCTTCTCAAAGCCACCTACCGAATTCACATCCACCACCCCAGGGACGGTGCGAAGCTGCGGCTTTACGATCCAGTCCTGCGCGGTGCGAAGATCAGTTGGGGTATGAGTGCCCTGCACACCGTTTTCGACGGTGTACATAAAAACCTCTCCCAATCCGGTGGAAATTGGCCCCATAGCGGGCGCAAGCCCCGAAGGCAGTTTCGAGCGCACCTCCTGCAACCGCTCGGCGATTACTCCTCGGGCGAAATAGATATCAGTGCCATCTTTAAAAACTACTGTAATCTGCGAGAGCCCATACCGCGAGAGCGAGCGGGTGTACTCAAGGGCGGGAAGCCCTGCAAGTGCTGCCTCCAGCGGGAAGGTTATCCGCGCCTCGACCTCGAGCGGAGTATAGCCAGCGGCCTCAGTGTTGATCTGCACCTGAACATTCGTAATATCAGGCACCGCATCAATCGAAAGCCGCTGATAGCTTACAAATCCCAGCGCGGCTACGGCAATCGTCAGAGCCAGCACCAGATATCGATGCGCGAGCGAAAACCGGATCAGCTTTTCAAACATGAGTCGAACTCTCTCTAGACTTGAGCGTTAGTGATCGTGGGTCGCGCCGGATTTCTCAATGTCGGCTTTCACTATGAAACTATTCCTTGCGACATACCTATCCCCGATAGAGAGCCCAGAGAGCACCTCAACGTAGTTAGCATCGCGCCTCCCAAGCTCCACCGGAATCGCCTGAAAGGTATGCCCATCCGTGAGATACACAACATTCCAATCACGAAAGGTCTGAATAGCCTCCCGCCGCACCGCAAGCGGCACCTCCCGCATATCACTCGAGAGTGAGCCCATCACAAACAGTCCCGGCCGAAGCATGCCGTTGGAGTTGGGCACCACTGCGCGCACCAGCTTTGACTGCGTCACCTCATCGATCACCGGCGCTACATAAATCACCGCAGCCTCAAGCGGCTGCTCCTGCCCGATAGCAATCTGTATATTCTGTCCCTTTGATATCAGATTAAAATCATCCCGATACACCTGAAAATCAGCCCAAATCTCACTTAAGTCAGCGACTACAAAGATCTCACGGTCATCGCGTACATACTCCCCTACTGTTGCATGCCGAGCGATGACCTCCCCTGCTATCTGCGAGCGAATTTCATACGGCTGCAGTGATTGATTACTTTCTATCACCGCCAGCACGTCGCCGCGCTGCACCCGGTCGCCTAAGTCCTTTCTCACCTCGCGCACGACCCCAGCAAAACGCGGAATAAGATGCGCCACCCGATTCTGGCTGGGGAGTAACCGGCCAAATACATCAACAGCCGTCCCTATCACCTGTGGCCCAGCCTGTTCGATAGTAAGGTTCGCAATCCGCAGCGCCTCTTCGCTCAACTCAGTGCGCCCCTCATGTGACTGGAATTCCCAGGAGAACTGCTGCCCCTGGCGTGATGCAGTCACTCGCACATCGAATGAATGTGGCTCCTCCACAGTCTTTTCCACCGTCAGGTAATCACCACCTGGCCGAAGCTCAAAAAGCTCTCGCTTGCCCCCAAACCGGATGAGCTCAATTGCAACCATGGCGGTGGTTGGAGGTAGCGGCGTGCCCTCGTCATACAAAAACACCCGAAACTGAGGCGGCACCCCTTTTTCAAAGATGGTAACCTCAACCGCAAAATCCCCTGCTTTAAGCAGCCTGCCGCCGCGCGGGCCACGCTCGGGCTCATTTTGGGCCGAGTCATCATGGCTATGCCCCTTGTGTTCGTGATCTCCATGTCCGTGATCATGACCTGCACCTGCATAGGCGCAACAGAGCGGAAATAGGATAGTAACTGCGCTGAAGAGGATTTTACTAACGATCTTCATCTGTACTCTCTCTCTCTCTAGAAA
>JBILUF010000250.1:0-4489 GCA_044371155.1 Bdellovibrionota bacterium | reverse complement strand
GGCGGCGGCCTGCACCGGGGGGGTGGGGGGCCGACCATGCCCCCCTAATTCAACGCCGCATTTATCTGCACCAGCGAGCTTACCCCAATGGTGCTTCCGGTTATCGGGATACATGGCCTCGAAAACGATCCCTCATTTGAATAGCTTGTTACTGACACAATCCCCCACTGCCCACTATTATTCCGGGCCAAAATGGGCCCGCCGGAATCGCCTTTGCAGGTATTGCCCGACCCATTGGACACCGCCTGGTAGAAAAATCCATTCGTCGCACTGGCAAAAGTCAGTGATGTTGCCTTGAGCGGAGCAAGCTCAGCACCCACCCGATCCAGGGCACCGCGCCCAGCCTCGTCAATGCCCTAGCCATATGCCACCAGCTCTTCCCCCGGCACCGGTGGCCCATACGACACCAGTATTGGAGTTAGGGCCAAGGATAGCGGCTTTGCAACCTGGATAATCGCCACATCAAGTCCCCCGACGACCAATTGATAGCCAGGATGAATAAAATAATCCGACGCCATCTGCGCGCCGCCCCTAAGCCAAGTAGTCAGCCGTGTGGCGCCGCCGGTGCCAACTAAAAATGGGAGCCAGGCACCTTTGGCGCAGCGGTTTTTTCGCCTCTGCATCAGTAGCAAACTATCAAACGGAATCGTGGGCATGATTGGCGGTAAAGGGTGGAGCTGTCCCATGACGCTTGACCCTAGGGGACGCCATCGCCGCGTTCGGGCACAGTGAGAACAAATGATAGTGCATACCTAGCCACATTTGGGCTTAAGTCCACTTGCAAATGTGCCGATATATCAGTACACTTGGGATATGAAGGTGTCGGATGCCATTATCTACAAGGGATCAGCTTTTACGGTGGAGTGGTATTTCGATGAGCGGGGCCGTTCGCAGGCTAAGGATTATTATGAGGCACTCTCAGTCGAGCGTCGTGTAAAGTTCATTAAGCTTGCCCGTCTAATCGGCGAAGTCGGTAAGATTTTTGATCCCATAAAGTTTCGAAATGAGGGTGATAACATCTTGGCCATCAAACCCCAACCCGATCGCTTCAAGAGCTTTTGAAAAGAAATCCCAAAAGATCCCGCCAGGCGAAAAGGAGCGAGCTTTGAGGGCTAAAGCTGATTACGAAAAGCGCATCACAAAGGGAACCTATTATGAAAAAGAGTAAGAGCGGAAAAAGCACCTACCAGCGCGAGATGGAAAATCCCAAATTCCGTAAACTCTTTGAGAGAGAATACGGGGAGCTTCTCCTATCCGAGCTGATCCTAGCTCTGATGGAGAATGATAAAGTCTCTGTGCGCAAGCTTGCTAAGGAAGTTGGTATCGCGCCGTCGGTACTACAAAGTGTCCGCTCTGGGACGCATTCCAATCTGACCCTAAAAAACTTTATTAAAATCATCTCAGCCCTAGGCGCCGAAATAGCCGTTAAGCACGGCGATGCATATATTCCGATTCGCTTAGCGGCATAATCAATGCGCGTGTGCGGCGCGCTGGCGTAGTGGAGCACCCCTACCCACATCCCCGCATGGCGCCAGCGCCCCACCTCTGATTAAACTCCCTCGCTTCAGCCATCGTAGGGCGTGGCCAACTCGCTAACTGGCGGTGTGCTTTGGGCTTTACTAATAGCCCCTCTCGCTCATGATCGATAATCAGAAACGCGGCAAAGGCCCGCCCAATCCAGCTCCACACCGGGCCCGACACCGCTACCGGTGATAGCTCCGCCTCGCGCTCAAAAAACTCAGGGGGATGAAAAGACTCCTTTAGCAAAAGCCCCTCCATCTCCTTATCGCCAATCTGCTTATTAGCCCGTTTGGCGCGCCACTCCGATTCGGTCAAAAGCCTAGGCCGCACCTCCACATGCAGCATTTCATGGGTGAGAATATACCGCATCACCTCCTTAGGAGTGCCTGGATGATTCAGCACCGAGTGCAGCCAGATCTCTCGCACCCCAGGGGCAATCTGACAGATACAGGCCAGGGACTCAGTCTGCAGATAACACACATCAACTGACTCCGTGATGTGTCGAAAGTGCTTCCTTCGCACCTGATCCAAAAGCGCTCGGGTGTTAAACCGCACCAGTTCTATCTCAGTCTGCTGACGCATCACCCGCCTATAGCCTGCATAAAGAAAGGGGATAAGGATATCACCGCTCTGTATGTAGTCCAGGAGGATTCTCAAACCCACTTAACCCTGCGGCACTTTGACCCACATCCCTTGCAGAGCCTATCAATCAGCCCATTACGCGGCGCCACCACAACATTAAAAGCACCATTGTAGCGTGCGAGCTCAGCCGCCGCTGCATTCACATACGAACAGATCGAGCGGCTATAGCTGCCACAAATTAACTGGGCTCACATTTACCGGGCCACATTCAGCGCCATAAAACATCGCCATAGACAGGAGTGTGTATAGTCAGAGGTACAGCCCCTACGCCATCACCCCGGCAATCACGCCTAGCGCGCTCTGTTGCATTGCCACCTTCCCCCCAACCCGCACCACCGAACAGCGCAGGGTGGCATGCAGGGGGAGGGTAATCAAAGAGGTGTATCACCGGGTGAGACGGGTGGGGGGCAGACAGGCCGCGAAGAAGCACCCCCGCGCGGATAAATCGACACTATCGGGGAAAATAAACTGTACTGCTATCAGCGCGCGCGTTACCATATCGCCTTTTCAGACAGTCTTGTAAAACAGAAGTGGGCACATGGCGACATCGAAGCGCGAGACCTCCATAGGTGATCTGGTAAAAGACATACAATCAGGAAGGCTTAGATTGCCAGAGATGCAACGCCGCTATGTGTGGCGGGCGCCGCGGGTGCGTGACCTACTGGATTCGCTCTATCGGGGCTATCCAAGTGGCTCGATTCTGGTCTGGCAGACCGATGCACCCCAACCCAGTCGGGATCTCGATGTGGCCCAGGAGAGTGACCCGATGGGTAGTCATCAGTTGCTCCTCGATGGCCAGCAGCGGCTTACCTCGCTTTCAGCAATTCTCCGCGGCGAGCCGGTATCCGTGCGTGGACGCAAAAAGCCGATCGAGATACTCTTTAATCTTGAACATCCAGATAACCTAATTGAATTTACCGAGGTTGAAGAGGATCAAGACGAGGAGGACACCGAGGATAGCGAGCAGCCTACCGCATCCGTTGCCGAGCGCGTCAGTGGACGGGCCTTTGTCGTGGCCAGTCGCGCCCTAATGCAGCTACCAAACTGGGTGCCAGTATCAGAAATTTTCACCTCAAATGGTGATTCGCAAATACTCCGGAAGGCCGGGGTAACATCATTCGATGACCCCCGTGCGGACAAATACAGCGCGCGTATTCAGCGGGTGCGCGCGATCAGAAATTATATGTACTCGGTTAATGTGCTTTCTAAGGATTTACAGTACGAGGAGGTGGCCGAGATATTTGTGCGTGTGAACTCGCTTGGAGTGAAGCTGCGCGGGTCGGATTTGGCTCTCGCACAGATTACTGCCCGTTGGCCAAATTCCCTTGAGCTTTTTGAGGGATTTCAAGATGAGTGTGAAGAAAGCGCAATCGACCTTGATATCGGTGTCATAGTCCGCACATTAGTTGTCTTTGCCACTGGTCAATGTCAGTTCGCGCGGGTGTCGCAGCTAAGGCGCGAGGCGCTGGAGAATGCATGGGAAAAGACTAAGCTAGGGCTTAGCTTTGCAATTAGTTTCCTTAAGACCCGCGCCGGGATAGCCGACGAGAGCCTGCTCTCATCCCCCTTACTCTTGATTACCCTTGCTTACTATAGCCAGTGTAAGTCGGAGCGACTCAGCGAGGCAGAGGCCAAAGGGTTACTACGGTGGCTCCATCTTGCAAACGCACGCGGCAGGTACGGCAGGGGATCCTCTGAAACATTTTTGGATAGTGATCTTCGTGCGATTCAGAAGGGCGGCGGCCCCGCAGAGCTGATTGAATTGCTTCGGCAACAGGTGGGACGACTTGAACTTGAGACATCAGACTTTGTAGGCCGCGGTATCAACAGCGCGCTTTTTCCGTTGGTATATCTGGTGCTCAAGCAGCGTGGCGCCACCGATTGGGAGACCGGCCTCGGGATCTCAACAAGCGTGCAAGGTAAACAGCATAAAATCCAATACCACCACATCTTCCCCAAAGCGCTACTGAAGGATCAGCACGAGCGACAGCTTATCAATGAGATCGCAAATATGGCCTTTATCGGCGCCCGCACCAACCAGCGCATATCAAGTAAGCAGCCTGCCGAATATCTGCCGCAGATAAAGGAGCGCCGCGGCGATGCCGCACTCATTGCGCAAGCAATTCCGCTGGACACTAGCTTATATGCCATCACCGCGTTTTCGGAATTCTTAGCTGAACGACGTCGGCGTTTGGCCGACGCAGTGAATGAATTCTTAAGATCTTTTGAGTAGGGGCGTTGGAAGGGGTAGCTGGGGTTGCCCTCGGCGGATACCACCGCGCCCGTGGAATTTAATCACCGCTAGATTTCGATGGGTGTCTGCCGA
>JBILUF010000249.1:0-4510 GCA_044371155.1 Bdellovibrionota bacterium | reverse complement strand
TCAGAAGTGTGTGATGCCGTGTTCTTGAGTTCGAGTATCAGAGAATGCTCGATTGCAGTTTAAAGCGGATTCCCTTCTGATTTTGATTAACCCAGGCCCGAGCAGTCGGTGCACCTCGATAGCGCAGCCAATGACGGTATAAGAGATACCCTCTTTCTTTGTGGTCTTAGTGGTCTTTGTGGTGCACATCTCATTATAACAATCGGAAATTTTATGCCCGAGTTGCTGACTTTCAGTGGTTCCTGATCGCTGTGAGAGAACAATCAAGTCCAGCGGATTGCGCTGACGTTCGCGCGGTCTAAGGGGGTATCACCCTCTTGCCTTCAGGGCTTGGTGTTGAGCCCGAGTAGAAATGGCCCCCAGGGCTAAAATTGCCACCCCCGGACGACAAATCTTTGACAATCAAGGGATCTGGGATTCCGTTAAGTCCTTGTAACTAGCTGAAAATACGAATTGTTATGATTGGACTCTAAAGTTTTGCCGCAAAATAGCCGAATATTCACTTGGCCCGCTTCGTGCTTGTTGGTGTCCTTGAAGGTTGTGATCTGGGAAAAATTAAAAGGGTTTGGGCATGGCAAAAATTCAAAAGCCTCAGGTTGAGAACGAGTCCCTCCAACAGGCAGCAACTGCTGAGGACGCCTTCGAGATGATCGAGCTTGCTATCGACGACATCGATCTTCTGACCAGAGCATTCGAAGTTATCAGCGAAGCCTGCGCCGAGCTCGAGGATTCCGAGCTGGAGTCCGACACACCTCCGCGGATGATTATCAACTAATCAGCCAAGAGAAGATTAAGCATCAAATTGTTGTAAGGGAGCTGCGATTGCGTGGGCATGGCGCGCGCATGTAGCGACCCTTCCGCGCTCAGGAGGGCGGAAGCAGCGCATTAAGCCATGTGCGCCAGTGCAGACAGCGCACCTTTCCGAACTGCTTTGGTACTAAATCGTTACTCAGTAGCACCGCCTCGCTATTTTTAAACTCAGGGGCGAAGCGATTTAAATTTGTAGTGTGGCGCTCTGAGACAGAGTTGGTCGATTTTATCTCAATCAGTAATGTCGGCGCATCGGGGCGCTCGATGATTAGATCTATCTCTGCATCGTCCTTGGTGCGTAGATATGAGAACCTCCAATTGAGTTCGCGGTAGCTTTGCAGTCGATATAGTTCGAGGAATAGGAAGTGTTCAAATCGATTCCCCTCAGCGTAGGATCGCAGAGGGCCTCGCCCCACGGAGGATTCCAGGAGCGACTCAACAACGCCTAGATCGAAGAGGTATATTTTGGGGTTTGCTCGCTGCCTTTTCCGAATTGAGGTGTGATATGCGGGTAGGGTCACGGCCACGAGGGTATCAGACAGAATCTCAAAGAATGTCTGTATCGTTGTGGTGCTTACCCCTACGTCATGGGCGATAGAGGAATAGTTCACAATTTTCCCATTCATCTGAGCAGCGACCGCTAAAAACGACTGGAATGGTTCAATCGACCGCACCAACTGCTCCTCGGCGATCTCCTCTCGTAAGTACGTGGTTGTATATGCCCGGAGAATACGACGCCTTTCGATCGGGTCAGGTTCAAGGACAACCTCGGGGAGTCCACCCCACTGTAATTGTTGATCGAGGGTGTAGGTTGCTGGCACCTCACGGTGGGTGAGCGGATAGAGATTAAAGACACTTGCTCGCCCAGCTAGGAGATTGGCTCCACCTCGTTTCAGCTTTCGAGCGCTTGACCCGGTGAGAGCGAATCGTAGTCGAGTTGCGCCGAGTGATGATTGGGCGAGCCAACGATGCACAACATTTAAAAGCTCAGGGCTACGCTGCACCTCATCAACGACCACCCATTCCACCTCAGTGGGGAGGGACTCTAGGTGAGCCTGAAAATCACTGGCAGATAGCCGGTAGTAGGTGGGATCCAGGAGATCGATGACGCTTTTCTGAGTGTCCCTAAAGAGTGCAGACAGCAACGTGCTTTTGCCGGTGCTACGTGCGCCGAACAGAAAAAAGCTTCGTTTAAGCGATATGTTAGCAAGCCTATTTAGCATACTGGATAAATGTACGCCATTTATTAGATGCGCACAACTACGTTTTGGCTTACCCAATTTCCAATCTGTAAGTTACTGAAGTTACTGCTAGGCTGCCCTGCCCCGTGGTAGGTCGTATTTATTCCCTTGGAGCTTCGTCCTCGCTGCTAGCTCTGCTCAAGCTTGAGGTAGTCCTGCTCGGGGTCGACCTGCACTATCCGAAGGGTGACATGATCTCCCACCTTGCTATCAGGACGGAGCCGCGCAAAGACGGTGGTGTAAAGCACATCGAGCTCTACGAGGGGATTGCGTCCATCAAGCCGCACAACGGTGCCGCTTAAAGATCTTTGTTCTCGTTGGCACCACTGCAGGTACTTAAGCAGATAAAATCTGCGTGTCTCTTTGCTGACCTGATTTGCGGCCGCAAGCTGCGGCTCAATCTCCTCTAGGATTCTCGTTAGCTCCTGAGCTGAATAGAGTGGCTTGCCGTCGATAAGAAATCCTAGCAGTTGTCGCTCATGTAAAAGGTCTACGTAGCGTCTAATCGGCGAGGTGGCCTGAAGGTAGGCCGGCAGTCCCAGTGACGCATGCGAGGTAGGGGTGAGTCCAACGGTGGATTTTTTCAGTCGCGAGCGCAGATAAAAGTCAAACGCTGGCCCCTCAGGAGGGAGCTTCGCTGCAGGGAGCATATCTGGATCCGGTTGCTCCTGACCGCGGAAAACCATCGGGATACCGTGCTTCTCGGCGGTGTTGGCCGCTAATGAGTTAGCAAGCACCATGAGCTCGCCCACCATGGAGCGTGCAAGATCATCCTCATCAAGCTCATGCAGCCGAAAAGTCCCATCAGCATTTGGGTAGATCAGCACATCCTTTTTCGACACCTTCATCGCTCCGGAAGCGATTCGAGCTGACTCGTAATTGGCGCTAATACTGTGCAGGAGGTTTAGCTCGTGGTCACCGCCCTCAAGGGCCTCCACAACATCCTCATAGGTAAGCCGCTTGGTGACCTTGATAATCGACGGCACGATGGTGCCACTGCGGATATCAAAGTTCCTGTCGACATCAAAAAGATAGCTAAGCGCCAGCCGCGGCTGACCCGCCACTAGACTGATACGGTCAAGTGAGAGCTTTTCCGGCAGCATGTTCACTGGTGTGCCGGCCAAGTAGAGGGAGGTGGCGCGGCGTTTGGCTTCTTGGTCTAGCGACGTTCCAGGCTTGATGATCGAGGCCACATCGCTGATGTGAATCCCCAGGGTGTAGCCATCTAGGGTCTGCTCGATCGAGACGGCATCGTCCATATCCTCGGTAACGATGTCGTCGATGGTATAGCAGCGCAGATTCGTGAGATCTTTTCGCACCGTGCGTTCAGCCTCAGGGCACTCCATGAGGGTGTTCGGAGCAGTTATCGAATCTGCTTCAGCCAGCGCCGCAGCCGCAAAGCGGCCCGGTACGCGATGGCGAATTAGTGCGATGTTAGTGGTCTCAGTGAAATGGCCCGTGGCTTTTAGAAGGTACAGCGAGCGTTTCTCCTTGGAGGGCGGGAGATCGACTTTGAGCTTATCACCGAGGATAGTCAGCAGCTCTTTGGCATCACGAAGCCGTGAGTGCTCGATGTCTGTCACCCCAACGGCAAGCTCCTCGAGGGTTTCGATATAGAGCAGTGAGTCAGTAGGAAAGGGGAGGGAGGGATCTTTAAGTTTCTTGGCGATGGCATCAACAGTGGTCTCAAGTGCGGCCATCTTCTTAGCCAGCACATCCTCACTGTGTTTAAGATCCGCGATAACTTCGGCGGTGCGTGGCTCGAACTCATCGCCTTTACGCTTGAAATAGATCCGGTCATTCATCACTGCAAGGCGCAGGGTCAAAAACTGCTCCAGGGTGTGTTTGCCCAGATACAGCGAGGCTAGTTGCTGTGTGGTGAAGGAGTCCCCCTCGTCTTTTACGAGGCTCCAGAGCTCCTCTAAGTTGTGCGAAGCGGAGTCTTTAAGGCAGCGCTCGTAGAGAGCCAGTAGATAAGCTGCCTTGTCTGTCGTGGTTTTAAGATCCCCAGGGAGCGCGCCAGGGAGTGGGAAGAGTCGATTCGGTTTAAGCTCCACCTCGCGCAATCGCATGGTGAGGAGCAGGTACCCTTGCTTCTTTGGCCCGATGACAGCCGCCACCACCGGTAGCCCGTCGTTCTCAAATAGCACCAGAGCTCCAGCCGAGAAGGTGGACTCTGAGGGGAGGAAGGGGGAGCTAGCTTTCATTCAAGGTACGCCACGGAGTAGAGAGCCCACGATAATCTGCTGAAACCGCTAAAGAATCAAGGGCGCGCGGTGCGGCGCGTTAATCAAGGTAGCTTTGGTGCTCTCGATAGTGGCGGGCTCGATCATGGTAGCATCAATCATGCCGAATTTAGCGCTGTGCACAGCGGGGCATTGAGTGCCTTTGCTCGTGCGATAAGCTCGGCTGCTAAGGCTTTGCGGGAGGTGATCTCCTCTGGGAATTCTCCAAACAGT
>JBILUF010000248.1:0-4513 GCA_044371155.1 Bdellovibrionota bacterium | reverse complement strand
CAGGTAATAGGAGTGCGGACGGATGTTAGTCGCCTCAGCAAAGCTCTGTTCGATACTCCGGAGGTATTCTGAGTGGGCCCAAGGATTAGAGAAGATCGGCAGTAGTGCGAGGGAGGCGGCTCGCCTGTCCACCGGCGAGGAGACATCTGGCCAAAGCTCCTCAGTCGGCCACGCGACATCTTTACCGAGGAATTTCTGGAGCGTTACCTCCCAGGGGCTGTGGAGGAGTCCGTCAGGACATCTGGTGGTGAAGAGAAGATCATGAAACCACACAACTCCCGGGATCAGTCCAAGGTGGGCTCTCACAAAGTTGGCACACGGGAGATCCTCCACCTGATACAAGAATAGATCAAAGGGCTGCTGTTGATGCCGTTCAAAGGCGCTTAGGTAGTGATGGGTTGGATAGTTCTGATAGCGGCGAAACTCGTTATGGAATAACTCAACCTCGAAACTCTCGTAGATAAATGGAAGCAAGCAGGCGCTGGTGTAAGAGGCTTTAGACCCCACGGGAGTGCTGCCGCCGGGAAGTGGCGAGAACCACGCTATGCGGGGCTTTCTGCCGTTACTTAGAGCGCTGCGCATGTTGCATCCTTGATTTTGGGATTGGCAGTATCGAGCGGAGAAAGCAGCGCCGATGTGACCCTATTCCAGTCGCTGGCAGATATTCCTAGCTCTCCAATCAGAGCCAGCCCCCGTGCCCCGATTCGATCGGCGAGCTCTGGATCCTCAATCAAGGTATTAAACCCTCGGCTGATGCCATCAAGGGTGGGCTCCACGATAATCCCGGTCTCTCGATCGGTAACAAACTCAAGCACCCCTCCGCTATCGGTGGCGGTGACTACCGGCTTACCTGAGGCCATCGCCTCGAGGGTCACATATCCATAATCCTCGTTGTGCGGGGCGTAGTAAACAGCACGCGCCCTTGAGTAGAGATCCAGCAGAGCTTCGTCATCAACCCGGCCCAAAAACTCCACGCGGTGCCAGAGGTGATGCTTTGAGACCTCGTTGCGGAGGTAATCCATGATGCCGGGCTCATCTGGCTGCCCTACGATCTTAAGCTTTACAAACTGATGAACCATCGGAAGGGCTTTAACCATCAGGTCCACTCGTTTGATTCCGCAGATGCGCCCGACGCTTAAGATGTAGTCCTCAGAGGGGGCGGATCGATACCGCGTGCCAAGTGGGAGTGGCGGATAGAGCGCCTCACCGCTGATGTGGTTGTAGTGCGAAAGACGAGTTACTACGTTCTTGGAAATCCCCGAGACAAACGAGCACTCTCCAATTGCCTTTTGGTCACCTTGCACCAGCATGCGGCGAATCGCCTCGTCGCGCGGATCATCTGAAAAGTCGGAGTAGGGGCCGGCATAGAGATCGTAGAGTGGGCGGTGCTGATGAACCAGCCAGAGGCTTTTGCGCGGGTGGCGTGCATAATAGCTGGGGAATTTCGTCGCGATCACCAGATCGACCCGTTGCCCAGCAAAGCGCTGAAGGTCAAGGCTGCGCCACAGCGCGGCCTGCTCTAAAAGCTCGGGCCTTGAGCGCACCAGGAAGGGAAGCTCCACGGTGTCTACTGAATGTCCTCGGGACCTGAGCTCGCGTACCAAGGAGGCCATCAACACCTCCTGGCCGCCACTGGTAAAGGGAACCTTTGCGCCGAGGACTAGAATTGAAGCCATTTGGACTAGGTTTTCTCCGCAATGATGCAGAAGTCTTGTGATCCGTACAGCAGATCATTTAACTGTCGGATATTGGAATTAAGGGTCTCGCATACCGCAGCAAGACGCGGGGTAAGCTCCGAGGTAAGCGGGATCTCCTGCAGGCAAGCCTCCTTTGATACTGGCGAGAGCATTCTCGTCTCTCGGATAGTAAGCCCACAGAGCTGCATTGAGTAGGCTAGCGTATCGGGGTGAAGCGGCCATACATGAGTGGGGTCGCGGAAGTAATTGGATGAAAGGGCCAAAAGAGACCTAGGATTGATAGTCTCAAAAATTATCTTACCGCCCTTCGCTACCTTGGCTCGGCACAGAGTAAACAGGGTCTCGAGTTGAACCTGGGTGAGATGCTCTACCACCTGGATCGCTATCACCCCGCCAAGTGAATCGTCTGGGAGTGAGGCGAGATGCTTCAGGCCATCATCAAGTCGCGCATCAATCCCTAGCCCCTGGCAGTGCTCAACCATCGCCTTATCCATATCCACACCGTAGGAGCGCACCTCGGCGGATTTGAAGGCAAGCTGCAGCTCTCCTCGACCGCTTCCGATCTCAAGCACCGGAAGTGTCTGCCCAGAAAACAGCGGCGGATAGATAGCGATACGGCGAGCAATCTCAGCTTCGCTACCGCGATATCGGTTCTCGAGTAGCAGATAGGAATAGTCGGTGCCCGCAGGGGTATCTGAGGATTTGTGGTCGACGGCGCTTAGCGAGCTCTGTGCCGGCTTCAGGCGGGCGATGATGGATTCCATGCCACGAGTGACGGAATCGAGCACTTTAATCTGCTCCGCGTGTTGGGCCGCGGAGGTGCGAAGAGTGCCTAGGTCGCGGTTAATGGCCTCAAGGGTGCGGCGCTCTGAGGAGAGCTGGGAGGCGTGGAACTGGTCGTTGATGCGCTCAATCCGCTCGAGGGATTTCTGCACATCGTAATCGATCTTTCTAATGAGCTCCCAAAAATTGGAGGCATCGCGAGCATCGACATACTTGGCTACATCGTTCAAAAACTGCACCGCCTTGGCGTTAAACTCCCGCTCTGCCGAGAGGTGCGGGTCTACTACCGACCATACGAAGGAGGTGAGCTTACGCTTTAAAGGAGCGAGAAGTTTGCCGAGTAGCCCCAATCTAGCCACGTCGGGATATGAAGCCACGTCGGGATATGAAGGAGGTACAGTTCCAGCGGCATAGTTTTCATTAAGATACTTCAGCTCTGTGGAGTGCAACAGCTCTCCGGCCCGCCGCGAGGCCTGCTCGTTCTCATCGGCCTGATAGGGGGCGAAGGGAAGGACGTTATCTTTTAGCTTTGGCTTGGTTTGGTCACTCACGCCTAGGATAATTCTCTACTCTGAGTGAGTCGTCAACCTCCTAGAGGGCTAGAGCTGGCATTTTTAGGGGGGTTTACCGCGGTTTCTTTGCCGCAGCACCCTTTTAGGGTATCGTGTGCCCTAGACGAACTACCGGAGATCGCGTGTATGGCGCAAACCACTTATCTGCTTGAGGGGCTGCCGAAGATTGCTAACTCAAAAGTGGCGATATTTCTCTCGAAATGGCATCGCGAGCACTCAGAGCGAATGGTTGAGAGGTGTGTGGCTGTGCTGAGGCAGCATGGCTGCGACATGATTGAGCAGCATCTACTTCCAGGCTGTCTTGAGATACCGCTTGCAGTGCGGCGAGTGGCGCAGCGTAATCCTGACCTCGATGCGGCGATTGTGTTTGGCGTTATTCTCAAAGGTGACACCTATCACTTCGACATGGTCAAAGACCTGTGTATGAGTGGTCTTGAGCGGGTGATGTTTGAGTATGACCTACCGATCATCAACGAGGTCTTGCCGGTGTCGCGGATTGAGGATGTGATTGCCCGAAGTAGCGATGATGATAAAAATAAAGGGCTTGAGGCTGCGGCCGCAGCGATTGAAGTGATCGACTGGCGGCGTAAAAACCCGCGGCGGGTTGGATAAGCAGACGATGCGAATTCATGGATCAAGGCTGCTGTTTTGTGCCGTGCTTGGGGTTGCCGGATTCAGCCTTGTCGGATTGAGCCTTGCCGATGATGCAAATTATAAAGAAGGAAAGAGACAGATGACTGATCAGAACGCACAAAAGGGAGTTGAATGCACCCTTCCAACCTCCGACGACGAGCTTCGAAAGCTGCTATCTCCTGAGCAGTATTACGTCACCAAGCAAAACGGCACTGAACGTCCATTTAGCAACCAATATTGGAATAATCACCGTGCAGGGATCTATGTCGATGTGATCTCGGGAAAGCCGCTTTTTTCATCCGTTGATAAGTTTGACTCCGGGACAGGTTGGCCAAGTTTTACAAAGCCAATTGAGGCAGCGGAGGTGGTTGAGAAGGTTGATAGTAGTCACGGAATGGCGCGTACGGAGGTGCGCTCTAAGTCCGCTGATTCGCACCTTGGGCATGTGTTCGATGACGGCCCAGGCGCAAATGGGCTGCGATATTGCATTAACTCCGCTGCGCTTAAGTTCATTCCTGTTGAGGAGCTTGAGGCGAAAGGATACGGCGAGTATAAGAGGATATTCGATACGAAGTAGCTAGCACTCTGTAGGGGAAGGCTGCGCTGATCCGAGTGGGTGTCTACTCAGGCTGATACTGGGGCCGAGAAAGGTAGGATATGGGACGAATTTTTGAGAAGCGAAAGTATAAGATGTTTGCCCGCTGGGCGCGGACGGCGCGGGCTTTCACCAAGATCGGAAAAGAGATCTCGATCGCGGTAAAGCTCGGGGGTGCAGATCCAAATGGCAACCCCCGTTTGCGGATGGCGGTGCAGACAGCACGATCTCTT
>JBILUF010000247.1:0-4517 GCA_044371155.1 Bdellovibrionota bacterium | reverse complement strand
CAGGGCAGTCCGGCGGAGATCGCGGGAGTGCAGCCGGTGTTGCGGCGTGTGGAGCGCGCTTTCTTGCAGGGGTATGTGCGTGATTTCTCGAGAGCCGATCAGGTAGTATCAATCAATGGGAATGTGGTTAACTCCCGCGATGAGATTGAGGATATTACCACTCGTCTGGAGCCTGGGCAGAAGCTCACCGTAGTCCTAAAGCGCGGGGGCCCAGAGGGGCGAAGCCGCCAGGTGGTTATTGAGCCGGTGCTGCAATAGTTAGATCCCATCTCCTCGAGAGGATAGTGCAGGAGTGAGGAGGTTTTGACGCACTTCAGGTCTAGCGAGAGGCTCGACTCCCCCTACCACCGTGCGGGTTTCTAAGTGGCAGCAAAGAGGTATTTTTGAAACCACTTCTAGGCTAGAATACGCCGGGTCAACCTGAGCGGGTTCGGTGCGCATGAAGGTCAAAGTACTCCCTGATATCGTAATCAATCAGATCTCCGCCGGAGAGGTGGTGGAGCGTCCAGCTTCGGTGGTGCGCGAGCTGGTGGATAACGCCGTCGATGCTGGGGCCTCTGAGATTACGGTAGAGCTTGAGCAGGGGGGGCAGTCCCTTATTAAAGTCAGTGATGATGGCTGTGGCATGCAGCGCGATGACGCGCTGCTTGCATTCGAGCGCCACGCCACCTCCAAGATCCTCTGCGCTGCAGATCTTGATGCAATTGCGACGATGGGGTTTCGGGGTGAGGCGTTAGCCTCGATAGCAGCGGTGGCGAAGGTGTTGTTGCGCACCCGCACGGAATCCCAGCCGCTAGGGACCGAGGTGGCTATTGATGGCGGTGTGGTGCGAGGGGTACGCGAGACCGCCGCAGCGCCGGGTACCTCCATTGAGGTTCGCGCCTTATTCTACAACACGCCAGCTCGCAGGAAGTTTCTGCGTTCACCGAAGACTGAGGCTCTCAGGGTAAAGCAGTGGCTTGTTCAATCGGCGCTGGCGCGTCCCCAAATTAGATACCGATTGATCGTAGATGGTGTCGAGACCTTGGTGCTTGCGCGGGCTAAGGATGCAGTTGAGAGAGCTCGGGTGCTTATCAAAGGCACAGCGGTGCCGGTGCGCTACCTCGGAGACCGGGTGCAGTTAGAGGGGCTAGTCGCGCATCCATCCTTGGCGCAGGCCGATAGTAGCTCTTTTATCGTGTTGGTAAATGAACGGGTAGTTTCAGATCGCATCGTGCAGAAAGCTGTGCGCGAAGGATTTGATTCTACCCTAAAGGATCGGGAGTATCCTGTTGGGTTTATCCACCTGCGTCTTCCAGCCTCAGATGTCGATGTGAATGTTCATCCTCAAAAATCAGAGGTGCGATTTCGCGACTCGCAGGCGGTGTTTCAGTTGGTGCGTGAAGGGGTGCGCAAAGCAGTGCTTGATTTCAAGACCCCGATGACATCCCCGCTAGCGCAATCCGCCACTATGCTCGGTGACCGTATGTATGGTCAGCGGCATCCGGTGCAGTTCGGGGTGGCCCTGGGGACAAAACCATATGCAGAAGGGGGAGAATCCCAGTATCAGAGTAACGTTGGTTTGAGGCTCGCCACCCTCACAACCGATTCATCTCAGGCGGCATTCAACCTGGTAGTGGCACAGCAGACGGCACTTGCTGGGATCGATGGAGCTCCTCTTGCGGTGGGTGATAGTCAGCATCAGTTTTTTGGAGATAGTGATTTTACCTTCTCGCGGCTTAATCTTATTGGCCAGGTGTTGCAGTGCTACTTGGTGGCTGAGTTTAACGACCAGTTGTACATCGTAGACATGCATGCGGCGCATGAGCGGTATAATTTTAACCTCATTCGCAATTCATTTCGCACCCGTAAGATGTCCGTCCAGCAACTACTCATCCCTGAGGTGGTGCCGCTCACCGAGGAGGGAGTGGCGCGCTGTCTCGAGGAGCACGAGCTGTTGTCGCGTTTTGGCTTTGAATTTGAGCAGTTTGGGCCAGCGGAGATAATCGTGCGCGCGCTGCCATCGATGCTTTCGGCTACAGTCGCTCGCCAGGTGATGCGAGAGGTGGCCGCAGTGGTGTGTGAGGGGGCGGCTAGTGGCAGGGTAGAGGAGCAGCTTGATCATATCGCTGCACGGATGGCCTGCCACGCTAGTGTACGTAGCGGTGATGCGCTCTCGCGCACGGAGGCGCGGGCCCTGTTTGCCGCGCTTGATTCGACGGAGTTTAGTGCGGCCTGCCCGCACGGACGACCGGTAGTGGTGTCCTTTCCCCGCGCCGCGGTGGAGAGGTGGTTTGGTCGGGATCGATAGTCATCGTGACTGCTCCAATGAGTTGGCCGACCTCTGCGCTCTTACTAATCTCAGGCCCCACCGCCGTGGGCAAGAGTGAGCTAGCACTTCGTCTGGCTCGCGCTCTTGATGGCGAGATTCTAACAATTGATTCGGTGCAGGTATATCGCGGGTTAGATATCGGGTCTGCTAAACCCACCGCAGAGGAGCAGTCACAGGTGCCGCATCATCTGCTGGATCTCAGTGAGCCTTCGACTCAGAGCACAGTGGCGCATTTTCTGCTTGAGGCTGAGCGAGCTCTAAGCGATGTGCGGTCGCGTGGCAAGTTACCGATCTTTGTCGGTGGCACTGGTCTCTATGTGACGGCACTGCTACAGGGATTGGCGGAGCTGCCAGCAGCCGATCCTGAGCTGCGGGCTGCCTTGGAGCTGCGAGAGACGGCCGATCTGCTACGAGAGCTAACGGATCGCGATCCTGATTCAGCAAGCCGACTGCATCGGCATGATCGGGTACGGATCGTACGGGCTCTGGAGGCTGTGCTTCTGAGCGGAGCGCCCGCGTCCCAGGTACGGCAAACTCACGGACATCAGACCACGGTGCATCCGGCGCTCTGTCTCATCCCGATAATCGACCGTGAGCTGTTGCATGAGCGTATCAACCTCCGCACCCGGCGGATGCTTCAGGGCGGGCTGATGCAGGAGGTGCGCGGATTGGTGCGGCGCTACGGAGCAGATGCTCCGGCGCTGGAGGCGATTGGCTACCGTGAATGTGTAGCTGCGCTGAATAGCGCAGCAGGGGAGGAGGGGCTTGAGGAGCAGATCGCGCTTAAGACAAGACAATTCGCTAAACGCCAGCTCACCTTCTGGCGCAACGAGCCCGGCAAGCGTGGATGGGCGATACGCCCTCACGCTGGGGACCCCTGCGGCCAGGTGGGGGGCATTTCACAGTCCCGTCGTGCGCCGGTGAAGCCGATTGCTGCCCTGGAGTGGAATCAGGCTACCTTAGTGCAGGAGGTGCGGGCCCGATTGCTGCAACCCCTTGAAAACAGCGAGGTCTGGTTCCTGGATGCGGGCGCAGCGCTTGCCTCTTAGCGCTATAACGTCTATGAATACCGTTCACTTTCGCGGGGCAAAGGCGATGCTTCGGTGAGGTATCGGTTAGTCGGTGGCAAATACAAGTAAGTAATTCGTTATGGCCATAGATCATCCACTTGAGTTTGAACGGGAGCTGGTGGCGCTTGAGGCGCAGCTTGAGGCGATGCGGGATCGTATCGCTACCGGCGATGAGAGTGTGCGCTCAGAGTATGAGAAGCTCGAGACCAAGGTCTCAAAGACTCGTGATCAGGTATATAGCAAGCTCACTCCGTACCAACGGGTGCAGCTCTCCCGACATTTCGATCGGCCGTTCACCCTCGATTTTGTTAAGTACATCTTCAATGATTTTGTTGAGCTACACGGCGATCGGCTGTTCCGTGATGATCCGGCGATCGTTGGGGGGATGGCGATGCTAGGTGAGCTGCCGGTAATGCTCGTTGGGCACCAGCGTGGTCGCACAACGCAGGAGCGGCTCAAGCGGAATTTCGGCATGCCACAGCCAGAAGGGTATCGGAAAGCTCTGCGACTGTTCCGTTTGGCCGAGAAGTTCGGTCTGCCGGTAATAAATTTCATTGATACCCAGGGTGCCTATCCAGGGATGGAGGCTGAGGAGCGGGGTCAGGCAGAGGCGATTGCTCGTAACCTTGAGGAGCTCGCCGAGCTTACGGTGCCGGTGGTGTGTATCGTAATCGGCGAAGGCGGTAGCGGCGGCGCATTGGCGCTTGGTGTGGGTGATCGCATACTCATGCTTGAGAATGCATGCTACTCGGTCATTACCCCAGAAGGGTGTGCTTCTATTCTGTGGGGGAATGAGGGTGGTGAGGCCCCCACCAATCAGGCCGCGCTGGCAGCTGAGATGTTAAAGATCACCGCAAGCGACCTGCGATCATTTAAGATTATCGATGAGATCGTGCCGGAGCCTAAAGGTGGAGCACACCGCAACCACCAAGAGGCAGCCGAGCTGCTCCGTACCGTGATTGTAAGGAACCTAGAAGAGCTCGGGAAGTTAAGCGTTAAGGAGCTCCTCGATAGTCGGTATAAGAAATTCCGTGCGATGGGCCCCTTCTCGAATGCAAACTAGTTAGGATAGCAGGGGATCGCGTTCCAGGATGGGTCCGCTGAGTTTTGGGGAATAGGGCTGCTAGCTTAGCGCT